>JBEAOI010000048.1:0-36656 GCA_041165005.1 Actinomycetota bacterium | reverse complement strand
ACTTGAAGCGGTTGTCTGCACCAAAGGTAAGAACGCCGTACGAAGCATTAACTGGTTCGCCGTTTCCGTTCATGTCCTGTGGGCCAGATGCACCTTCGTAGTTGACGTCTCCGCCAGCTGCAATGATTGCTACACATGCTGCGAAATCGCTGCATGCTTCGCCGCCTGCTGAAACTGCTTGGATCTGTGCGGCAAGTGCACTGCCGTCAGTCTTTGCTGCTTCTGCTGCAAGAGCAACGAGCATTACTGAGTCAAATGCTTCTGCAGCATATGAATAGTCTTCCAACGCGGTGTTGCCTGCGGCAGTCCAGAACGCGTTCAGACCATCTTTGAACTCAGCTGAAAGGTTGACGAGTGGCATGGTGCCCTTCATTCCTTCCAACTCGCCACCTGCTGTGGCTGTTGAGTCGCTGTCGCTGCCACCGCCGCAAGCCGCAGCCACAAGGCTGAGACCCACAACGAGAGCACCGAAACGGCGCTTTGTTGTTTTCTTCATGTATTTTTCTCCCCCTAGGAGTCGGGTGACGGGTGCCACCCTGGGTTTGGACTATTCAGCCTAGAGGAATGAGGCCTTACTCAGACGGTCACGGATGGCCATGCCTAGCCCGGATTTATTGGGGAGTACAGCGAAAATCACGGCTATCCCGTCTGCGTCAGCCTGGCGCATTTGCGTATAGAGCGAGGCTGCATACAACGGGGCATTGTCCCAATGGTCGAGAATTCGGGCATTGGCATGCTCGGAACATGCCAGTTCTGCCTCAGCAATCGTTTCCACCACAACAACCTTGCAGCGTGGGGCGTAATGGGAGGCAAGCATTCCGGATGCCCGTGATTCTCCCGAAGGCATGAGTATCTGTTGTCCAATGATTGACTCCAAATCCTCTGCGGGGAAACCGCCAGGTCGGAGCAACTGCGGTTGGTCAGTCGTGAAATCAACAATGGTTGATTCAACGCCGATGCTGCAACTTCCATCGTCAACGATCAAATCAATGCTGTTGCCAAGATCATTGAGTACGTGTTGAGCAGTAGTTGGACTGACGTGACCAAACAGATTCGCAGATGGCGCTGCAACAGCATTTCCGCATTGCTCGATGATCTTTCTCGCACACAGGTTCGCTGGAATTCGAATTGCAACCGTCTCTCTGCCGCCAGTAACACGATGTGAAACGGCGTTGGTTTTTTCGAGCAATAAAGTGAGTGGTCCTGGCCAACAATGCTGGGCTAGCTGTAATGCACTATTTGGAATGTTTGCTGCGTATCGGTTGAGTTCGGAGCTATCCGAAATATGCAAAATCAGAGGATGACCCGCTGGTCGTCCCTTTGCGCGAAAAATATGTTCGACTGCGTTATCCAAGTCTGCGCGTGCCGCGAGTCCATAGACAGTTTCTGTTGGCAAGCCAACCAGACCGCCTGCATTCAACACGCTGACCGCCTGGCTCACTGCGTCAGGACTGTGGCTTGAGATGACCGAACTCATGTAATAACGAGGCTACAAATACGGAGTAGCCTAAAGCGGTCGTTATGCAAGGTTTAGTTTTTAGGGCCGTTCGCTCACTGGGGGAAACAGCATGAAGTTTTTGAATGGAACGCCGAATTATGACCTGACTTATAACGACGTATTCATGGTTCCGAGTTTGTCGGATGTTCAATCACGCCAAGGCGTTGATCTCAGTACCACGGACGGATTAGGAACAACGATCCCCGTAGTGGTGTCAAACATGACTGCCATTGCAGGTCGTCGAATGGCTGAAACCGTTGCGCGTCGCGGTGGTCTGGTTGTTCTGCCGCAAGATATTCCGCTTGATGTTGTGGAGAACGTGGTTCGCTTCGTTAAGTCGCGCCACACCATTTACGAAACTCCAATCACCATGCCGGCAGACGGAACTGTTGGCGAAGCCCTCAGCCTTATTTACAAACGAGCACATGGGGCAGTTGTTGTTGTCGATGGCGATGGGCGTCCTTCGGGCATCTTCACAGAACATGACTCAGTCGGTTTCGATCGGTTCGCTCAATTACAAAATGTGATGAGTCGGGAAATCATTTCACTGAATTCATCCATGAGCGCAGTGGCAATGTTTGATGAAATGACCGAACGTCGCATTTCCTTTGCCCCCGTTGTGGATGACTCAGGGAAGTTGGTTGGTTGCATAACTCGAAAAGGTGCATTGCGCAGCACCATTTACAAACCGGCGTTGGATAAGAACGGTCAGTTAATGATCGGCGTAGCAGTAGGGATTAACGCAGAACCAGGCGCACGCGCGCTTGCACTGTCAAAAATGGGCGTAGACGTTCTTGTTGTCGACACCGCTCACGGTCATCAGACCAGAATGCTGAAAGCAATCGAACAGGTTCGTTCCAATGTTGCATCGCTTCCAGTTGTTGCAGGAAATGTTGTTACAGCTTCAGGTACACGAGACCTCATCAACGCAGGAGCTGACATCATCAAGGTTGGTGTTGGCCCCGGTGCGATGTGCACCACACGCATGATGACAGGTGTCGGTCGTCCTCAGTTTTCAGCTGTACTTGAGTGCTCCGAACAAGCTGCGCAACTTGGCAAGCACGTGTGGGCCGACGGAGGAGTGCGTCATCCACGAGATGTCGCTTTGGGTCTTGCTGCTGGCGCTGCAAACATCATGTTTGGTTCTTGGTTGGCAGGAACATACGAGTCGGCAGCCGATACTCTTCGCGACACAAACGGTCGCTTATATAAGGAAAGTTTTGGAATGGCGTCTAACCGTGCGGTACGAAATCGCACGCGCGATGAATCGGCCGTGGAGCGTGCCCGTAAAGAACTCTTTGAAGAAGGCATTTCCACTTCACGCATGTATCTCGATCCAGAGCGTCCGAGCGTTGAAGACATCCTTGATCAAATCGTTGCCGGAGTACGTTCATCGTGCACCTATGCGGGCGCGAGCAACATCGTCGAATTCCGCAAGAACGCAATCATTGGAATTCAAAGTGCTTCGGGTTACGAAGAGGGACGACCAAGGGACACGAGTTGGTAATTGACGCACATCGGCGCGTCATTGCAATTGATGGACCTGCCGGGGCGGGAAAGTCGACTATTGCGAAGGCTCTTTCGTCTCGTCTCAACATGAGGTATTTGGATACAGGTGCGATGTATCGCGCTGTCACTTTTGAAGCCATGTTGCGAAGTCTTGATTTGGATGATCAAGTTGCTGTCACGCTTTTGGCGCAGGAATGTGATCTACACGTTGGCATAGATCGCGTCATCATCAACGGACACGATGCAACTCAAGCAATTCGAGGCCCTGAAGTCACGGGCAGTGTCAGCAAGGTTGCTGCAAATTCAGGTGTCAGAACGGAAATGAGAATTCGCCAGCAAGAGTGGGCAACAGCACATGGCGGAGGAGTCATTGAGGGTCGAGATATTGCAACCGTGGTGTTCCCCGAAGCAGTGTTGAAAGTTTTTCTTACCGCATCGCCAGAAGTTCGCGCGCAGCGCCGCGTCGACCAAAGTGGTGGGAATGTTTCTGAAATTGCTGCTGCAATTGCTGAGAGAGATCTTCTTGATAGCACTCGCGCCGATAGCCCACTTGCTTCGTCGAGTGATTCGATTGTGGTCGACACCAGCAATCGTGGAATTGATGAAGTCGTTGACGAGATCGAGCAACTTTTCCTGGAAAGGACTCTGTAGTGGCGGCTGTTGATTCACGTATCGTCGGGCAATCGATGTCGTCAAAGGTCTTGTATGCCTGTGTTCGTGCGCTAGTTATCCTCATTTGCCGTTCGTACTTGCGACTTCGTGTCGTTGGTTTGGAGAATGTGCCAAAGTCCGGGGCGTTTGTATTTGCCCCGACCCATCGATCGACGATCGATATTCCGGTTGCATCTGCTGCAACACGGAGACGAATGCGCTTTATGGGTAAAGACTCCATTTGGAAGTACAAGCCAATTGGCAAAATCATGACCGCACTTGGCGCCTTTCCTGTGACTCGTGGATCAGCAGATCTTGAAGCTCTGAAGCGTTGTATTGCTGTTCTACAAGGTGGTGAACCGCTCGTTATGTTTCCCGAAGGCACTCGACACTACGGTCCTGAAGTTCAACCATTGTTCGATGGCGCGGCATATGTTGCCCTTAAAACTGGAGTTCCCATTGTTCCAGCCGGCATTTCTGGAACAGAAGATGTGATGCGCTCTGGATCGAAGGCCATTCGATTCAAGAAATGTCGAATGGTTATCGGTAAACCAATCGCCGCAGAAGTTCCAGGTGGTGGTAGGGCTTCGCGAGAACAGATCGCCGAACTCACGGTTCAATTGCAAGTTGAATTGCAAAAGTTGTTGGATGAAGCGAATCGATTGATTCGCTGATTGGTGTTACGCGCGCGAAAAGTATGCGCCGAGCAACGCAACGAGATCTACGGGGTCCTTTGTTCCGCACATTTCTCGAATTGAATGCATTGACAGCTGGGGAACACCGATGTCCACAGTCTCAATGCCTATGCGAGTTGCAGTAATTGGTCCAATTGTTGACCCACATGCGATGTTGTTCCGTGACGAAAATGATTGCAAGTTGACACCCGCTGTAGCGGCTGCGTGAACAATAGGTAAGAGCGACTGAGGTGAAGTTGCATAACGCTGACTCACATTGTTCTTGATGACCACTCCTTCGTTAACAAACGGTGCGTTATTAAGTTCATGTCGGTCTACATAATTAGGGTGCACTGCATGCGCGTTGTCGGCCGAAACACAATGGCTCTTATGAAGTGACGCGAGATATTCAGAGCGTGATGTGCCGGCAGCTAGTGAAAGCTGCTCAAGCACATGCTCAAGGATTGGGCCACCAGCGCCTTGCGAACTCTGCGAACCAACTTCTTCATGATCGAATAGTGCGATCATCATTGGCTGGTCCGATTCGGCGTTGAGTAGGGCCGAAAGCGCAGCCCAACACGAGATCTGGTTATCAATTCGCGACGAAGCGACAAACTCTGAATCTCGGCCAATAATTTGAGCATTCTGTGTGTCAACCAACTGAGCAGACCAGGAAGCAATCTGGGAAACCGAAACGGAGACTTGCTGAGCAAGCCATGTCTCGAACGCAGTAGACGAGGCGGTGGTTGCCCAGATGGGCATGAGGTGCTGGTGACGATTCAGAATGAGGCCTTTGTCGTTCACTTCACGATCAAGATGAATTGCAAGTTGCGGGATACGAGCAACTGGACGTTGCGACGAAAAGGTAGAAACACTGCCATCTCGAAGCACGACATGACCGGCGATGCCAAGATCGCGATCCAACCATGAGTTAAGGAGTGGTCCGCCGTAGATCTCTACTTGGAGTTGATGCCAGTTAAGCGTTCGCGTATCGGGATTCGGCTTGATATGCAATCCTGGCGAGTCGGTATGCGCGCCAACGATTCGAATTCCTTGTTGAGCAATGGATTGCGCGTTTTTCCAGGCAATGATTGTTCCGCCCGACGAAACAAAACCATTGCTTAGGCTTGAGATTGCGAACGGTGAATTTAGCGAGACCTGGTGGATTCCATTTTGACCCAAAATGGAAGAAGCCCTCTCGACAACATGATGCGCTGTAGGGCATGCATCAATGTGCTCTAAAAAAGCCGTAATCACGGTTGCTGACTTATCCCAGACAACGAAACAGTCTGTCCGAAGAATGTGCACGTGGTTTCAAATGGTGTACCAGCCTGCGTTTGCTCGTTTGCAGTTGCGATGCACGCATTCACTGCATCGCGCTGCGTGAATGCTAAGACTCCGATGCCAACGCACACGATGAGCAGAAGCAACTTTGAAACAATTGACTTTGCAAACTTCAACACGAGCAGCAATCCGATGAATGAGCCACCCATTGCCATGAGGGAGTAATTCTTCACACTGTCTGCATCGAATGAAAGTGCAATCATGCATACATTCTGCCAGTAAAACACGACATGGAACCACATCTCGTATACGGTTGGTTCATGAGTTCATCGGTAAATGTTTCTGGTACCGGCCCACCAAATGTTGTGCTTCCTGAAGTCGATATCTCGATGCAGGCCGCATTAGATGCAGCCCTGAATACGCCTGAGCGCGACCGGCGAGACGCAGTCGCCAGAGTCGTTGCACAGCATCCGCGTTACCTGGCCGCTTGGGCGGCACTCGGTGACGTTGCCAGAGATACGGTCGAAAGTTACATGGCATATCGGGTTGGCTATCACCGCGGACTCGACTCCCTGCGACAGAACGGCTGGAAGGGCAGTGGATACGTTCGATGGTCTGCATCTTCTAACCATGGCTTTCTCAACTGTTTAGACGGTCTAGCGCGCACTGCTGCATTGATTGGTGAAACCGATGAAGCAACAAGGTGTGCGCAGTTTCTTTTGCAATGTGATCCGAACGGCAAGCCATAGTTGTTTCGATGAAGAGGTCTGTTTCGGGTTTTGTTTTTAGCGGTGGTCAGAGTTCGCGATTCGGTGGTAACAAAATCTTTCACCTTGTGGACGGCAAGCCGATGGGTTTGGTGGTGTACAACAACCTCAATTTGGCGATTCAGGGGAATACCTCATTTGTTGGGCCAGAAATAGATCATCCAGATTTCGCTCATTCTCCACGTGTTGGAGGTAAACGGGAAGGGCATGGGCCTCTGGGTGCCATATGCGATGTTTTGGAAATCGCAACGTCCGATTTTGTTGTGTTTGCACCGTGCGATACTCCGTATTTTTTGGCGGAACAATTTCAATGCTTAGTGGATAAGTCAGATACGCACAGCGTTGTCGTATCTGCTGATGCAACTAGCCCACACTTACGTCACTGGCTATTGAGCTGCTGGCATGTTGCAACTACACGGGACCATATGATCAGCGCTTATGAATCGGGCGAACGCGCGATTCACAAGGCAGTCACTGGATTGCCCATCATTGATCAGTTTTTTTCTGCCCTGCAACTTACAAATATCAATACGCCGTCTGACGCACAATAGGATGTGACGAATGATCGCTGAAATTTCTATTGCAGAGTTTGAACCGCATGTCGCCGCAGGCTCGGTTGTTATCGACGTTCGAGAGTCCGACGAGTTTGTGTCTGGTCATGTCCCAAATGCCATTTCAATTCCGTTGTCGACCCTTCCAGATCGCATTGATGAATTTCGACATGAAGGAACGGTTTATGTAATTTGCCAGGCTGGTGGACGCAGCATGCGAGCATGTCAGTATTTGGCAGATTATGACATCCACAACCTTGTGAACATTGCAGGTGGAACCTCAGGCTGGATCGCTTCTGGCAATGCAGTTGTCACTGGCGAATAGGCCGCTTCGTACATGATGTGGATTGATGACGATTCGTCGTTGAACGCACTCATTGATCGAGCGGTTGAATCTGATCGATACGCACTTGACACCGAGTTTCATCGAGAGAAGACCTATTACCCAAAACTCGCTTTGCTCCAAATTCGAGTCGGGGAAGTAACTGCTCTAGTAGATCCGTTAGCAATTGATACACGGTTACTCGGCCGTTTATTTGCCGCAAATTCCTTGTGCATCATTCATGCGGCGCAACAAGATCTTGAAGTACTCATGCACGCATCCGGGTCTGTTCCGAGTCACATATTCGACACTCAATTGTCAGCTGGCTTTATTGGGATGTCCACACCGTCGTTGGCTTCATTGGTGCAAAATGAGCTGAAGATATCGCTGCCGAAAGGTGATCGTCTGACGGATTGGTTGCGCAGACCACTAACAGCAGATCAACAAAAGTATGCAGCAAGTGATGTGGATTATCTGTTCGTTCTGCATGAGAGCATCATGGCGCGTTTAGATGAATTGGGTCGCGCATCGTGGGCTGCAGAGGCATGTGAAGAATTGCGAACACGCCCAAGTGGACCTCAGGAGCCATCTGAGGCTTGGCTACGAATTAAAGAAGTGCGCACATTGAAACCGGCTTCCCGTGGCATTGCTCAATCTGTCGCCGAGTGGAGAGAGCGAAAGGCCATGCAGCATGACATGCCTCCACGACGTGTGCTTTCCGACATCGCTCTACTCGGAATTGCTCATGCAATGCCGCGAACTGTTGCTGATTTATCGTCCATTCGTGGACTTGAAAGCCGACAAATCGGTGGTCAGGTAGGGCAGGAAATTGTCGATGCGGTAACGCGCGGTCGCGATGTGGAGGCAAAGATTCCTCATTCAGATCATGACGACGTGGATAAGGAGTTTCGTCCTGCAATGAGCCTGATTGCGGCCTGGATAGGAGAGCTCGCTCGAGAGCATCATGTCGATGCAACTTTGCTGGGCACACGCCAGGACATTATGGATCTGTTGCGCAAGTCTGCGAACGCGCGGTTATCCACAGGCTGGCGTGCGGAGATTGTTGGACGCGATATAGAAAAGATTCTCTCGGGTGAGGCTGGACTCAGTTTTGATGGGCGCGGTCGGTTGCGACTTTTGCCAACAACCTTGCAATAATGCCCATTTTGAGCCTTTTCAACGGCTAGAGTCATCTGCGATGTTTATTCAATAGGCGGCTACCGAAGCGGTAGTCGTCCGAGCAAAGTTCGGAGCCCCTACCGTGAAGAAGGGTCGTCATCGTCGCTTTGAAGAAGCGCGCAGATTGAAGCAATCAGGGCCTACGGCCGAAGATTTGGGTTTTGGTGGTCGTTCGCGTTCGCCGCAGACCGAAGAAGACGAGTATGCAGCCATAGCGGAGCGCTACGGAGTGCGATTCGATGAAGACGACGAAGAAAGCGAAGAGGAAGAGATCTAAATCAGCCAATCCCGGCTTTTTCACATCACCCCCAACAAATGACACAACAATCAAGTAATTTGCGCAATATCGCCTTAGTGGCGCACGTAGACCATGGCAAAACGACTCTTGTAGATGCGCTGCTGCGCAGTACAGGAACCTTTGCTGCACACTCTGCCGTAGTCGATCGAGTCATGGACAACGACGATCAAGAGCGCGAACGTGGAATCACCATTTTGGCCAAGGCCGCTCAAATTGAGTGGCAGGGCACCAAGATCAACTTGGTAGACACTCCAGGTCACGCTGACTTCGGTGGCGAAGTTGAACGCGCACTTGCTTTGGTCGACGGAATTTTGTTGCTTGTAGATGCCGCTGAAGGCCCACTTCCGCAAACGCGTTACGTGTTGTCAAAGGCACTTTCTCTCGATCTTCCGGTGATTCTGGTAATCAACAAAGTCGACCGCCAAGATGAGCGCAAGGAAGAAGTTCTGCTTGAAGTTGAGCAGTTGTTCCTCGACCTGGCCCACGCCGATCACCACCTTTCTTTCCCTGTGTATTCCGCAGTTGCACGCGAAAGTCGCGCAATGAAGGGTCTTGGCATGCCAGCAATGGATTCCGATTTGAGTCCTTTGCTCGATGCAATTGTTGAGCACATTCCTGCTCCAAAGAATGACGCAAATGCACCATTGCAAGCAATGGTGACCAACTTGGACGCCTCCGACTACCTCGGACGTTTGGCGATTGGTCGCGTTATTTCAGGCGTTTTGCGTAAGGGCGAAAACGTAGCCGTCTGTCAGAAGCCAACCGAAGCAAATGCTGCTCCAGTTCTGAAGCGCAAGCTCAGCAGCCTTTTCCAGTTTTCGGGTATTGAACGTTCTGATGCAACCGAAATTGTTGCTGGCGACTTGTTCATTCTTTCGGGTATTGATGAAGTTGAAGTAGGCGACACTATTGCATCAGTTGACAATCCTGTTGCACTTCCTCGACTTGAAGTTGACGAGCCAGTACTGCGTATGAGCTTTGGAGTCAACACATCGCCATATGCGGGTCGTGATGGAAAATACCTCACGAGTCGTCACCTTCGCGATCGCTTGAATAAAGAAATTCTCGGAAACGTGAGCATCAAAATTTCCAATACGGAAGTTGCCGAAGTCATGGAAGTCGCTGGACGCGGAGAGTTGCAGCTTGCAGTTCTGATTGAGAACATGCGCCGTGAGGGTTTTGAATTGCAAGTAAGTCGTCCTGAAGTAATCACCAAAGAGGTTGATGGCAAGCGTCAAGAGCCTCTTGAAGCAGGAACTTGTGACGTTCCAGACGAATACGTGGGCGCAATCACTCAGGCACTTGCTCCTCGCAAGGGGCGCATCACCGATCTACGTCCAGGAGACCCAGGTCGCACCATTGTGAGCTTTGAAGCGCCTTCACGCGGCCTCATTGGCTTCCGTTCATTGCTGCTCACCGTTACTCGCGGAACTGCGCTCTTGCACCAAAGCCTCGCAGGCTGGATGCCATGGTGTGGAGAGCTTCCGCACCGTTTGGGTGGTGCGATGGTCGCTGATCGCATGGGAACTACAACTGCTTATGCTCTTGACAACTTGCAACTACGTGGAACGTTGTTCGTTTCACCTGGTGACGACACCTACGAGGGAATGGTTGTAGGCGAGAACGCTCGTGAAGACGAAATGGTCGTTAATGCCGTTCGCGCTAAAGAAAAGACCAACATCCGCACGCACAGCCACGACGATGGTCCAAAGTTGGCTACCCCTGTAACCCACACTTTGGAAACGGCAATTGAGTGGATTGGTGACGACGAACTTGTAGAAGTTACGCCACGCTTCATTCGTATCCGCAAGCGTTATCTCACGCTTGAGGATCGCCGTAAGTATTCGAAAAAATCGGGTAACTAACTCTTCGCTTTTTTCATCTTCGGGTGCGCAACTGGCACCGAATTATCTCGCGACAAGGTGTCAACAATCATTTTGTAGATGGCTGGACCTACAAGTTCTGTCAACTCATCCTTGAGGTATTCGTATACGGGGTTCTTGCCTACGAATGCCTTTGAGTCGTCTGTGCACCACCAATGGAAATCATGGCCACCTTCGCCCCAGTCACGACGTTTCCATTCGCGAACGAATGACACAACATGCCCGTCATCTTCGGTGAACTCTTCGAGTCGCAGAGGTACTTGCCAGCAAACATCTGGCTTCCAGTCCATAGGACGCTCGCCGGCTTCAAGCGCTGCAATATGAAATGCGCAGCCGAGACCACCTTCAAATGAGGCATCGTTGTGAAAGATGCACACGCCATTTACCTTGCGAGTTACATCGGCTCCATCGCGCTCTTTGCCCAGCCATTTACCGTTCTTGCCTCGTTCCATGTTTTGCCAATGCTCTGGCTTCAATCGAGCTACTGATCTCTTTACCGATGCGAGATCTTTCTTATCAATGAAGTGTGCACCGTAGCTGCAGCAACCGTGCTGCAGCTTGGTTGCGTCATCGTCAAGTACACCTTTGCATCCTGACCCATAAATGCAGGTCCAGTTTGATTTGAGGTATGTGGCATCAATCATCCATGTCTGGTCCGAATTCGGATCAGAGAAGCTGACATATTCATGAAGGTCTTTAGGCTTTGGCACGAGCGATAACGATAGACGAAGTACAGTTTCTATGTGGCATCCGTGGAAGAAATCGTCAGCAACCTACAAAGTGTCTCTGAAGACCTTGCAGACAAGGCACTCGATGCCCTCAAAGAGGCTCATCGTGCTGGGGAAGCAAAGCGCCCTGAACTTGAACGCCAACTCACACAGGCCCGCAGGGCAGTGGAGAAGGCGATTGGTGTGCTCAGCCGGCTTGATTGATTCGGTTGATCACGTCGCGCAGACCACCTAGATCATTACGAACAAACTCAAACCTCAACCGAGCTTTATCGAGGTTGTCGGCGCTCTGAACTTCTTGCGATGTGGGTTCGCACATTTCAAATCCACCTTGTTTGCACAGGTAACCAAACTCTGTGTTTAGTGCCTCGATGTCATGGCCGCTTATCTGTTTATTCATACGAATGATGAGGTATTTCCCAACGAATCGAACTGAATGGAAGACTTTGTAGAAATCGGTGATTTCTTTTACCGCATCATGTGTGGTTTCGCACACTCGATACAGCGAAAGATCAGACGCAGAGATCAAGCCGCGAGGTAAGAGTTGAGCCTGAATGAATTCATCCATGGTTCGCCAAAAGTGGTCACCAGGAAGATCTAACAACACTGTTGGCGCAATGGCGCCACGACCAGTCTGCATCAGGGTGAGAAGTTCAAATGTTTCGTCCAATGTGCCAAATCCACCAGGCATGCAAATGAATGCTTGCGAATCCTTCATCAGCATCAGTTTGCGCGTAAAGAAGTATCGCATTTCAACGAACTTGCCATCTCCAGCAATGATCGGGTTAGCGCTTGCTTCAAACGGTAGTCGAATGGAAACTCCAATGGATTGGTCGCGACCAGCGCCAACCATTCCTGCTTCCATAATTCCTGGGCCAGCGCCAGTGACCACCATCCAACCCTGCGCAGCTAACTCTGCAGCAACATTTTGTGTGTGCAAATAGAGCGGATCATCTTTCTTGGTTCGTGCCGAACCAAAGATCGTTACCTTCTTGCGATTCGCGTAGGGATCAAACATTGCGAAGGCTTCGCGCATCTCTTTCAAAGCAGAAGACGCAATCTTGAGATCAAGCGTGGATGTGCTATCCGTACCCAAACCAAGAGCGGTGATGATCATGTGGGTTACATAATCGGAATCGTGCTTACCGCCGAATTCATCTACTAGATCGGCAACCGCTTGTTCTAGATTTTTTCCTGCCACGGGGTGTTTACTTCCTCTTGGCTTCAAGAACTGCAAGTAACTCGTTAAAACTTTGCTGAAAGGAGAGCACTCCATCTTGTTCTAATTGATGAGCAACATTGGTCATATCGATACCAAGACGACTCAAATCATCCAACACCTTGCGCGCTCCATCGACATTGCTCGTGATGGTTTCTGCAATTGATCCATGTTCACTGAATGCATCCATGGTTGCATCGGGGAGCGTGTTCACAGAGTGCGGGCCAATCAGCTCGTCTACATACATCGTGTCGGGGTAATCAGGATTTTTGGTACTGGTAGACGCCCAAAGTGGGCGTTGGACTTGAGCACCAAGCTTGGCTAGTGAGCGCCAAACGTCTCCACTGAAAGTCTTTTCGAACATTTCATAAGCGATTTTCGCTTGAGCGATCGCAGCTTTACCGCGAATGTCAAGGGCATCTTGAGTGCCAATAGCTTCTAAGCGTTTATCAACTTCAGAGTCAACACGGGAGATGAAGAAACTTGCAACCGAAGCAACATCTTGAACCTTGCTTGGATCAGTTTTGCTGAGTCGCTGAAGACCGCGAATGTAGGCATCCATAACTTTTTGATATCGATCAAGGCCGAAGATGAGCGTGACATTCACGTTGATTCCACGGCTAATGATCTCCTCAATAGCTGGAATACACGCTTGAGTCGCAGGCACCTTGATCATCACATTGGGACGCGCAATACGATCATGCAGTTCTTGCGCTGCAGCAACGGTGCCGTCCATGTCTTGGGCGAGGCCAGGAGAAACTTCAACGCTGACAAAGCCATCAAGACCCGATGACGAAACATACAACGGACCGAAAATATCTAAAGCGCCGATGATGTCTGAGACAACTAATTCCCAATACGTCTCTTCTGTTGATAGACCACGTTGTACAGATTCGTGAAACTGATCGTCGTATAACGCTGAACCCTGAATCGCTTTTTGAAAGATGGTTGGATTCGACGTCAACCCTCTGATGCCAGATGTCAATACACGAGCAAAATCGCCGTTGACAATGTATTCACGCTTGAGATTGTCGAGCCACGGGCTTTGACCAGCCACAGTAAACAGTTCAGTGAGTCGGTTGGCTGACATGCAGTTACTTCGCCTTACTCAACACAATACGAGCTTGCTGTGCCACATTGTCTGCAGATATTCCAAGGTTCTTCAATACAGTTGAACCAGGAGCGCTGGCACCAAAGCGATCAATGCCAACAGATGCGTCTGCATATTGTGACCATCCAAACGTCACACCCGCTTCAACCGATACGACAGGAACGTTCGGAGGGAAGACTGTTATTTGATACTGCGCAGGCTGCTGTTCGAAACGATCCATACTTGGCATGGAAACAACGTTGACTTTTGTGCCTGACTCAGACAACAACTTCGCAGCAGCAACACATACCGAAACCTCACTACCTGTTCCAACCAAAATAAGGTCTGGATTCGAAGTTTCGCTGATGGTTTCAGCACCAAAACGTACGGCATCGCCATCTGTGGTCATTGGCAGTGACTGACGACTGAGCACGAGCGCGGTTGGACCGTCATAGGTGAGCGCACACTCCCATGCAACCTTGGTCTCATTTGAGTCGGCTGGACGAATCACTTGTAGACCAGGAATAACTCGCAAGCTTGCAAGATGCTCAATTGGTTGATGGGTTGGCCCGTCTTCGCCAACGCCGACTGAGTCATGCGTGAACACGAAGATGACGCGAGCTTTACTTAATGCTGCAAGTCGAATTGCGGGACGCATGTAGTCGGCAAAAACGAAGAATGTCCCGCCGACTGGGACAGCTCCACCATGGAGAGCCATACCAACCATTGCCGCACCCATTGCATGCTCGCGAATGCCGAAATACACCTGTTGACCTGTTGGAAGTTGCTTTGACTGTGCGCCAACCGACTTCACCTTCACGCCTGTGTTTCCGGTGAGATCTGCCGAACCAATCAGCAATCCTGGAAGCACGGAAGCACTTGCTTCGATGCACTGTTGAATCGCCTGTCGTGTAGCCAGAGTCGAATCCGGAGCAAACGTTGGCATTGAATTGGAAATTGCCTCGCCACTGGGGTCTGCCCAACACTGTTCAAAACCGTGTTTTCCTTCGGCATGGGCCAAAGCTGTGTCGTACGCACTGAGAAATTCTGAACCTCTGTTCGACGCATGTGCGCGGTACTGAGAAACAACTTCTGCAGGAGCCCAAAATGGTTCATCTGGAATTCCCATAACAGCCTTTGTCTTTGATACATGTTCTGCGTTGAAGGGATTGCCATGGGCTTCATGCACATCGGTGAAATCGGGCGATGGGTAGCCAATGTGCGTTTTCAAAATGCACAAAGTTGGTTGACCAACGTGACTGCGAGCATCGTTGAGCATCTTTTCAAGCGCGTCGAGATCTTCGCCGATTTCACCAGCATGGATGACATTCCAGCCATAACTGGAGAAACGTTTCGCAACATCGTCTGAGCAGGTAAGGGTGGTGCTTCCGTCGATCGTGATTCCATTGTCATCAAAAATGCAGATCAACCGATCTAAGCCAAGATGTCCAGCCAATGATGCGGCCTCGTGACTGACACCCTCCATGAAGCAACCATCACCAGCAAGTACATATGTGTGGTGGTCCATCACATCGGAACCGAAGCGTTCGCGAAGATTTCGTTCAGCTATTGCCATGCCAACAGCATTCGCAAAACCTTGACCCAAAGGACCTGTAGTTACTTCAACACCATTTGTATGACCAACCTCAGGGTGACCAGGCGTTTGCGATTCCCATTGACGGAAAGCCTTAATGTCATCAATTTCAAGACCATATCCATTGAGGTACAACATGGCGTATTGCAATATGGATGCGTGTCCATTTGACAAGATGAATCGGTCGCGGTTTTTCCAGCCCGAATTCTGCGGTGCATGGCGCAAAACTCTGCTGTATAAAACGTGGGCGAGAGGAGCCAGAGCCATTGCAGTGCCTTGGTGACCGCTTTTTGCATACAGCGGTGCATCCATTGCCAAACCACGGATGAGAGCAATTGCTTTGCCGTCTATTTCAGAAGTTAACGATGCAGAAGAAGTCACGGCGAGACTGTAGTTCCGATTATGCAACCGGCGGAAGCAATGTGAGTGGAACTATTGACCAAGGGCCTCGATCTACTCGGCAATGGGCAAAAATCTGGCCCAATTCGTGCAATTCAATCTCACCTCGAACTAATCGGTAGGTGAACTTGCCCGGTTCGACGGAAAACGGGCTGACGTTGCGGGCTAGTTGTTCAGACTCCTCGTCCATACCTTTGCGAAACACCACCTCGAACACGCCATTACCAGCATGGCCGACTGGACAAAAGATCAAAGCCATGAGGTGCGGATCAATGGTGACGGGCGGAAGCGTTGGAGCGGCAAGCGAAAAATAGATTCCGGTGATGTCGATCCGCGAGGAAGGTCCGGGGGCCTGTCTCATTTCAAAAGAATCGATGAACACTGTCGACACGATGTGCACGCGACAAGGGTAGTGCCTGCTCACCAGTCAACTATTGTTTAATTCTGTGGCACTTCTGACAATGCTCTCTGAAGCCGCGTCCAAACAGTTGCTCTTGCCTTTTGGAGTTCCCTTCGCTCAAGAACGTGTTTGTTCAACCATTGAGCAGGCAGTGGAGGCGGCTGGAGCAATTGGCTATCCGGTGGTGATCAAGCTTTCCGGCGACAACATCGCCCACAAAACAGAACGAGGTTTGGTTCGTCTGAACATCGCAGATCCAGACGGGGCTACACGAGCCTGCACTGATTTACTGAGCCGTGTCACCGATGCAGACGGCGAAGTTTCCTTCCTTGTCGCCGAAATGGTGAAGGGCGATAGAGAGTTAATCGTTGGTGTGATCAAAGACCCCCAGTTTGGGTACATGGTCGCCTTGGGCATTGGTGGTGTTTTCGCTGAGGCGATTGATGATGTTGTGCTCCGTCCGCTGCCGCTTAGTGATGAGCAAGCAATGCTGATGATTGATGATCTTGATCATCAATCGATACTCGGTCCATTTCGAGGTACTCAGCCAATAAATCGTCAGCAGTTGGGATCCATTCTTGCCAGCATGAGTCAGGTATGCGGCGCTCATCCTGAAATTGATTCGCTTGACATCAATCCGCTTATTGCGCGAAGCGATGGCTCCCTGGTTGCAGTTGACGCACTGGTTGGAGTTGGCCATGCTGAAGATAAATCTTCACATCCATCTGCACATGATTTCGTGCCAACTGCCAAGCATTTTGATGCGCTGTTCAATCCGCGAGCGATCGTGGTTATTGGGGCTTCTAGCCATCCTGGGAAATTCGGATTCGTGTCATTGCACAATGCATTGGCTAATCACTATGCAGGTGACGTGTATGCAACAAACCTGCAACGGGAAAACATTCTTGGAATCCAAACGGTTTCCGATCTGTCTGAGTTACCAGTTGGCGAAATTGATCTTGCTTTCTTTTGCACACCAGCAAGTTCAAACGAAGCGTTGTTGAAACAATGTGCACAATTAGGAATATCAAGCGCATTTATTGCCAGTGCCGGATATCGCGAATCTGGGGAATCTGGTGAAGTTGCAGAAGCATCGCTTTTCTCACTTGCAAATTCACTTGGGATGCTGATTGCCGGTCCAAACGGTCAGGGCGTTGTCAGCACACCCGCATCTCTTTGTCTGCAGATCGTTGCGCCTTACCCACCTAAGGGGGGCATATCAGTAGCTTCGCAAAGCGGCAATTTTGTCTCTAGCTTTTTGAACTACTCACGACAATCGGGTGTTGGAATTTCGCGTGCTATTTCGGCAGGCAATGCGACGCAGATCAGCGTCGAAAACTTCTTGGATTACTTCGCGACTGATGTAGAGACCAAAGTTGCCCTTACCTACATCGAAAACGTCGGCGATGGTGAGTCTCTGCTGAATGCAATGAGAAACATCACGGCTGTGAAGCCTCTTGTTGTATTAAAAGGCGGCGCAACAGCTGCAGGTTCCAAGGCTGCGCAAAGCCACACTGGCGCCATGGCTAGCAATGATCGTGTGTTTCTTGGTGCAACACGATCTTCAGGCGCGATCAAAGTTTCTTCAGTAGAAGAAGCCTTTGACACAGCTGCAACATTTGCAACACAGCCTCTTCCTCGAGGTAAACGCGTTGCCGTTCTCACGACCGTGGGTGGTTGGGGAGTAGTAACTGCTGATGCAATCGCACGAGATGGCGTACTCGATCTTGTTGATTTGTCCGACGACCTGATGGCGAAGCTTTCCGATCTTCTGCCACCTCGCTGGAGTCGCAATAATCCAATCGATTGTGCTGGCGGAGAAACACGAGACACCGTCACCGAAATCATGGAAATAGTTGCAGCACACGATTCCATAGATTCTCTCATTTTCCTGGGCATCGGTATTCAGAGCAACCAAGCAAAGATGATGCGATCTGGCGGCTTCTTCCCAGATCATGGTCTGGAACGTATTGTTTCATATCACGAGAAACAAGATGAGCGTTACGCGCTTACCGCTCGAGAGGTTTCACGTAAATACGGCAAACCGATTCTCATCGCCACTGAACTTGCTGTGGCCGATCCCGAGAATGCCGGTCCTGCGGCTGTGCGCGAATCTGGTGCTTATTGCTATCCAACGGGAGCACGTGCTGCTACGAGTCTTGCTCATCTTTACGAGTACGCAAAGTATCGAGGAATCGCACAATGAACCAACATGACGATTCGAACAGCATCCAACGTGCACGCAAGAAAGTAAAAGTTGGATCTGCTCGTGTCGTCAGCTCTCTGCTGGCATCTGTCACCTTGGTAGGTGCGGTATCTCTTGGTGTTTCATGGAAGCTGGTTGATGGCATTGCACAATCAGTGACCCCAATCGCAAGCAATACGGAATTGAAATCTATTTCTGCACCGATCATTAATGCACGCCGCAATCCGCAAACACTCTCTCAAGATGTTCGATTCAGATCGTTGCGTTCACAATTGACTGCTTTGGGGAAACGTCTTCCAACTGACTCTTGTCTCATCGTTGATATTGAAGGCAAGCGCCTCACCAGTATCAACGCAGATGCGCCCTTGCTGCCTGCGAGCAACATGAAACTCGTTGTAGCAATGGTTGCTCTCGACGTGCTTACTCCTGAGTTCGTTTTCAGCACCTCTTTGGTTGGCAAAGTCAACGGAGATGCAATTGAAGGCGATGCGTACTTAATCGGTGGGGGAGACCCGCTTCTTGTCACCGGAAACTATCCATCAACCGAGCCCTACCCGACGTTTAATTTCACACGTTTGGAAAACCTATTTGATGCGCTTCGCTCGCAAGGCATCACACAACTGAGGGGTGCGATCGTTGGAGACGAGTCTCGTTACGACGCTGAACGATTCTCGCCATCGTTAGGGCTTGGCATCAAAGGCACAGAGGTCGGACCACTTGGAGCACTGATGGTTAACGATGGTGTCATTACCGGTAATCCAATTAAGCCCGATAATCCTGCACTCGGCGCAGCAACCGAGTTAACGAATACGTTGCAGAACAATGGAATCTCCGTATCAGGAGCACCAAAGGTGGGATCCGCTCCGAAAGATCTTTCTGTGATTGCCAAGATTGACTCGATGCCGCTAAGAGACATCGTTGCCGAAATGTTGACCAATAGCGACAACAACACAGCGGAGTTGCTCGTTAAGGAACTTGGTTTTGCAACAACTGGCGTCGGATCTCGCGAGGCGGGTTTGGAAGTGATGAAAGCCAAGTTGGTGGAATGGGGCATTCCATTAGATGCGCTCGCATTCGTAGATGGATCAGGTCTTGATCGTGGCAATCGACTTACGTGCAGTGCTCTCAGTGCACTGCTTGCCAGGGACGGAGGGTTTGGCCCAGCCGGACTTGGTTTGGCAATCGCCGGACAAACGGGAACACTTCGCGATGTGCTCGGAGATTCTCTTGGTGCTGGGAAGCTTCGCGGCAAGACAGGAACCCTGACTGGTGCGAAATCATTGTCCGGTTTTGTGCCTTATGCAGCCGATCAGGCTTCATCGTTCTCGCTCATCATCAATGGCGCGAATGCCTCAAATCAGACCACGTATAGACCTATTTGGAACGCCCTTTCCGATGCCCTAGGCGGGTTTTCAGGAAGCCCGTCTGCGAGCGAGTTAGCGCCAAAATAGGCCTCGTGCTGGTTGAATGAATGGGTGCTTTCGTTCACATCTGGATCGACACTCACCGAGTTGGTTGAGCTTGTTCGCGCGTACGCGAAACAAGAGACCATCGGCGAGCTTCGTGGCACTGGACGCTGGTTGGCGTGGGGTGCAGTCGGTGGTATTTCCATACTGATCGGGCTTTTGTTCACGTTGGTCGGCGTGCTCCGACTCTTGCAGTCAACAGTTTTCGAAGGATCAACTGCATTTAGTTGGGTTCCATATTTCATCATTCTTGGATTGACCATTGCACTGATTGCTTTTTCGCAGTCTCGAATTCGCAAACCATTCCTCACTAGTGGTGAGGGCTAAGCATGACGGAACAGCAGCCAAAGATCACACGCGACGACCTTGAACAAAAGTTCAAATCGCTTCAAGATGACATTCAAGGTGTGACCGATCGCAACAAAACTTCCATTGCTACATATGCAGCAATTGCTGGTGGGGTGGTTGTGATTATCGCTTACGCACTTGGACGGAGAAGCGGTAGAAAGCGTCGCAGTGTTCTCGAAATCCGACAGTAAAAATCAAAGCACTCAAGCGACCACTTCGCTTCGTGATTCGTTGTGGTGGATTCCGGTTCTTTGGCGTGCGTTTAAGTGGTTACGCGAACGCGACCGGAAGGAAGAGGTCACCACCATTCGCATCCGCAAGGATGAAGAAGTCATCATCCGCAAGAAGGAATCGCCACTATGAGTATCCGCACATTTCAGTTTGGCGAACGTGTTCTGATTATTGACAGCAAGAAACGTCGATACCTCGCAACTCTCTCCGAGAAGGGAGAGTTTCATAGTCACTCTGGCGTCATTACACACGCACAGATTGTTGGTCTTGAGGAAGGTGCGCTGATCGCAAATTCAAAGGGGTCCAGCTATTCAATCTTGCGACCAACATTGGAAGACTTCGTTCTTGAAATGCCACGTGGCGCGCAAGTCATCTATCCCAAGGATCTCGCCCCAATTTGCATGATTGCCGACATCGGACCAGGAATGCGTGTTTTTGAAACGGGTGTAGGTAGCGGCGCACTTTCAATGACCATGTTGCGTTACGGAGCGCACATCACGGGTTACGAATTGAGAGAAGATTTTGCTAATCGCGCGAAGTCAAATGTTCGTTCGTTCTTGGGCGAAGCTGCCCTTGATCGTTACGACGTGCAGATTCGAGATGCATACGAAGGCATCGATGGTCAAGACTTCGATCGGGTGGTTCTAGACCTACCTGAACCTTGGAACGTTGTTCCACATGCCGAAAAGGTGTTGCGAAAGGGTGGATTACTCGTTGCCTACACGCCAAGCATCACCCAGGCTGTGCAGGTAAGGCAGTGCTTCGGAAATTACTGGATCGAAGCACGCACGATGGAAGTGCTACATCGCACATGGCACATCGAGGGAATGGCCGTCAGACCAGACCACAGAATGGTCGCACATACCGCATTTCTTACTGTTGCGCGTTATATCGGCGATAACGCCGTGTCAATGGAGCAAGCGAGCGATTAAGGCTCGATGAAGATGCATTCGCCGGGGCATTCCTCGGCGGATTCAATAACAGCGTCCATCAACTTGTCTTCAAAGTTTGCCATACCTTCAGCGCCCTGAGGGTTGCCCTTGGCAGTTGCGAAGATCTTGTCCTTTTCGCGAACGTAAGCGAGACCGTCATCGAGCAACGTGAACACATCTGGTGCAATTTCCTCGCACAGTCCGTCTCCGGTGCAGAGATCTTGATCAATCCAGACCTTCATGTCATGTACTCCTTCAGCAATTTTTTGATGACTAATTCAGAGCACAGACTACATTCTCCCGATCGTGGCGAGCGAACTTTTGCCTTGTGAATTTGAACATCCCTAAGAGATCTGAGGGTCAGAATGGCTAGGTTTACAAGTGCACTGATCGGAATGGGGTAAATCTTGGCAGATAACCAACCAAACGAGTCCGCACTGGGCGGGGATGCGCTTGCCCAAAAACTCAAAGCCGAGGTGGAGAAGAACCATCGATTGGAATACGCGCTTCGTGAACTTCGAGAGGAAGTCGTGCAACTCGGTGAGCGAGTTGAGAAGCTCACTCGGCCACCCAGCCCCTACGGGATCGTGGTCGGCCGAAATCCAGATGACCATTTTGACGTTTTGGTGAACGGTCGCAAACTTCGAGTTTCTGTTGGTGGAAACATTGATTGCGACACGATTGAGCTCGGATCCGAGGTGTTGCTCAATGACTCAATGAGCATTGTTGAGGCGCGCCATCCAGAACACGCTGGTGACGTTGTGACGCTAACCAAAGTTCTTGAAGATGGAATTCGCGCAATCGTGTCATTCCGCGGAGATGACGAGCGCGTGTGCGAACTTTCAGATTCACTGCGTGGAGCAAATTTACGCTCTGGCGACTTGCTTCGTCTTGACTCGCGGTCAAATCTGCTGCTTGAACGCCTGTTGCAACCAGAAGTTGAACATCTCTTGCTTGAACATGTTCCAAATGTCACCTTTGCCGATATCGGGGGCCTAGATGATCAGATCGAAAAAATTCGCGATGCTGTAGAACTTCCATTCCTGCATGCTGATCTATTCGCGGAGTATCAACTACCGGCACCAAAGGGAATTCTGTTGTACGGCCCTCCTGGTTGTGGGAAGACTCTGATAGCGAAAGCCGTTGCGAACAGTCTTGCTCAACGTGTTGCTGCAAAAACTGGAGACGATAAAGGTCGTTCGTATTTCATCAATATCAAGGGCCCTGAACTTCTCAATAAATATGTTGGCGAAACAGAACGTCAAATTCGATTGGTGTTTCAAAGAGCACGTGAAAAGAGTGAAGAGGGTTGGCCAGTCATCATCTTCTTCGATGAAATGGATTCAATGTTTCGAACACGTGGAACGGGTGTTTCATCGGACATGGAGTCGACGATCGTTCCACAATTACTTGCGGAGATTGATGGCGCTGACAAATTGCAAAATGTCATCATCATTGGCGCAACCAATCGCGAAGATTTGATCGACCCCGCCATCCTTCGACCGGGTCGATTAGACGTGAAGATTCGTGTAGATCGACCAAATCGAAATGCTGCCCAGCAAATTCTTCTGCGTTATCTCTCCGATGATCTGCCATTTGGAGAAGGTTGTCAAATTTCAGACATTGTTGATCTTGCGATTGACCGAATTTTTGCAGAAACAGCAGAGAATCGTTTTCTTGAAATCACCTATCAAAATGGTGAGAAAGAGGAATTGTTCTACAAAGATTTTCTTTCAGGTGCGATGCTGGAGAACATCGTTCGCCGAGCTAAGAAGAAGGCAATCAAGCGCCGCATAGACGGTGGCGATGGTGGCATTATCACTGACGATCTGATCAGTTCAGTTGTCGATGAGTTCTTAGAGCATGAAGATTTGCCAAATACCACCAATCCAGACGATTGGGCAAAGATTTCTGGCCGCAAAGGTGAACGCATTGTGTACATCCGAACAATCACGACACATGCAGACGGCGGAGACGAACTCATCGGAGGCAAGGAAATAGAACGCGCTGCAACGGGGCAGTACCTATAAGTGGCAACTCCGAAGGTCTGCGGAATTGAAACTGAATATGGAATTCTGCTGAGTGGCGCAGAAGTAGACCCGATTACAGCTTCCTCGCTTATCGTGAGCGCATATAAAGACTCGTCGTGGGCATTTGCATCATTTGATGCGAGTCATGAAAGCCCATCTCGGGATGCACGAGGAGTGAATCTTGACGATTATCTCGATCCCGTCATTGATTCAAAGATGATCAACACGGTGTTATCGAATGGGGCGCGTTACTACGTTGATCACGCTCACCCTGAGTATTCCAGCCCGGAGTGTGCGACGATTCGCGATGCCGTGCTTTTTGATGTTGCCGGCGAATTCATTCTTCGCGAGAGCATGAACAAGGCAAATGAAAGACTTCCACAGGGAGTTCGAATTGACCTGTATAAAAACAACTCTGATGGCAAAGGCAATAGTTACGGCTGTCACGAGAACTACTTGATTGATCGACAACTGCCGTTTGCGAAACTTGCAGCATTCATCACCACACATTTCGTCACTCGACAAATTTTTTGTGGCTCAGGAAAGGTCGGGCACGAAACCCCAACGGGAGTCGTCGATCAGTCTGGCTTCCAGATCAGTCAGCGCGCTGATTTCTTTGAAGAGTTGATTGGTTTAGAAACCACCATGAAGCGCCCAATCGTCAATACACGGGATGAACCGCATTGCGACCCTCAGAAGTATCGGCGTTTACACGTGATCGTTGGTGACGCAAATATGAGCCAATTCGCCACATATCTGAAACTTGGGTCAACTGCACTTGTGCTTTCAATGATCGAAGATGGCGCATTTCCTCAGCACTTACTCATTGCGCATCCTGTTCATGCGATCAAACAAATCAGCCGTGACGTGACCTTGAGCGAACAAGTGCTGATGGCAGATGGCTCCCGTATGACGGCCCTAGCAATCCAGAACGAACTCTGTGCGGCTGTGAAGGCTTACGTTGCTTCGAGTTCCTACTGCGGTTTAACTCATGAAGAAGCAAACGATGTTCTGGTCAACTGGGAACAGACATTGCACGATTTGTCTGTTCAGCCAGATTCACTCTCAAAGAAAATTGACTGGATTGCAAAATTACAACTTGTCAATGGAACCAAGAATCGCCATTCCTTATCTGACTCCGACTCGCGTCTGAAGGCCATTGATTTGATGTATCACTCACTTGACCCAAAGACGTGCCTAGCAACGAAATTGAATCTACTTAACCTGTTTGATCCCGAAAACATTGCTGACGCTGCACAGCAGCCACCCGACACAACGAGAGCCTTCTTTCGCGGTCGGGTAGTCGATAAATGGTTCGACCACATTGTCAATGCCAACTGGGACAGCATTGTGTTTGATGTCGCGAATCGTCCTCTCCAAAAGGTGTACATGAACGAACCTCTAAAGGGCACACGCGAACTTACCGAATCAATCATCGAGTCAAGTACTTCTGTTGATGAATTGCTGGCTCTGCTTGGTCAACAAGATTTACCGAGTAGTACTCTGTGAACATGGGCGAACGAGTATTCAAGCAGCACGAACAGGACCGTCAGGGTACGAATGAGTCCGAGGCTGAATTGCAACCCAAGGATCACGACCCGATTAAGTCTGATCTTGATTTGATTCTTGACCAAATAGACGAAGTCTTAGAAGAGAATGCAGAAGAGTTCGTAAAAAGTTATGTCCAAAAGGGTGGACAATAGGCTTAGCCTGACATCACCATGAAGTTTCCAGTTTTTCCTATCGATCAAGATCCTGGTTCGAATTTTGGCGAATTGTTAAAGCGAGTAGGGCTTTCCCCGTTTGCAGATTATGCGAATGTTTCCCAGATTGATATTCCGCATGCCACCACCTGTGTCGCAGTGCGTTGTGCAGGCGGAGTAGTCATGGCTGGGGACCGAAGGGCGACATCAGGAAATCTGATTAGTCATCGATCTATGGAAAAGGTCGTTCAAGCCGACGATTTCAGCGGTGTTGCGATTGCTGGGGCAGCAGGACCTGCGATGGAAATGGTCAAGTTGTTCCAACTGCAGATCGAACACTACGAAAAGGTCGAAGGACAGCCATTATCGCTAGAGGGTAAAGCCAATCAACTCTCCATGTTCGTTCGAAACAACTTGCCCGCAGCAATGCAGGGGCTCATGGTGGTACCAATTTTTGCCGGGTACGACACACACCTGAATCAAGGTCGTCTGTGGGACTACGACGCGACTGGTGGTCGATACGAAGAATCGGATTTCGTTGCAACGGGTTCTGGCCAAATGCATGCATCTACAGTGTTGCGGGTTTCATGGCGTCGCGACATCAGCGTTACCGAAGCAATTGAATTGGTATCCCGGGCGCTTTGGGAGGCCTCCGATGCCGATTCGGCAACTGGTGGGCCTGATGTGCTGAGAGGAATTTATCCTGTCGTAGCTTCCATCACGAAGGATGGTTTCAGTCGAGTGCCTGATTCTGATTTGGCATCCATTTACTCCGCAATCACTACAGGAGTGCAACAGCGATGAGCATGCCGTACTACGTAGCACCAGAACAGATGATGAAGGATCGTGCTGACTTTGCACGCAAGGGCATAGCTAGAGGCAAGTCGCTCGTTGCTTTGCAATACAGCGAAGGCATTTCCATCATTGCCGAGAATCCTTCGAACACGCTTCGCAAATCAAGTGAGATTTACGACCGCATTGCTTTTGCAGGGGTTGGAAAGTACAACGAATTCGATTCGCTACGTGTACTCGGAGTGCGGTCTGCAGACCTTAAGGGATACCAGTTTTCTCGCGAAGATGTCGATGCTCGGAGCCTTGCCAATCAGTACGCGCAGATCATTGGTCAAACATTTACTCACGAAGTGAAACCACTCGAAGTCGAGATTCTCGTTGCTGAACTGGGATCAACACCAGCCGAAGACCAACTGTTTCACATCATGTACGACGGAACAGTCATTGACGAGAAACCATTCATTGTTATTGGTGGCGATACCGACTCCATCAAAACCAAGGTTGCAGCTACTTTCAAGAATGATCTGTCGCTTAAAGAAGTCTGCAATCTTGCACGAACAGCACTTTCCACTGATGAGCGCAAGTTGCATGCAAGCGATCTAGAAGTAACGCTATTGCAGCGCAACGGTAGTCGTAGATGCTTTAAGCGACTTACCGAAGATTCACTCGCAACGCTGCTGAACTGACATTCATGGATCGGCGTATATTCGGGATTGAAACCGAATACGGCGCAACGTGCACACTGCGCGGACAAAGGCGCCTAAGCCCAGACGAAATTTCGCGTTACCTATTTCGCAATGTCGTTGCATGGGGACGCAGCTCAAACGTCTTCATGGAAAATGGATCTCGGCTGTATCTCGATGTTGGTAGCCATCCGGAGTACGCCACAGCAGAATGCGATTCAATCTACGAAGTGGTAGCACAAGACAAAGCGGGCGAACTGATTATGCAAGATCTGCAGTTTGGCGCCGAGGATCGACTCCGCGAAGAAGGTATTCGTGGCACGGTGTATTTGTTTAAAAACAACCTTGACTTTGCTGGTAACAGTTATGGCTGTCATGAAAACTATCTCACGCTTCGAAGCAGTGACCTTGTTGATTACAACGCTCAATTCATTCCATTCCTCATATCGCGGCAGATTTTCTGCGGTGCAGGACACATTCTGCAAACTGCTCGCGGGCCGATATTTTCCATTGCGCAGCGCGCTGAACACATTTGGGACGGTGTAAGTTCCGCAACCACGCGCAGCAGACCAATCATCAATACGCGAGATGAGCCACATGCCGATTCTGATCTCTATCGACGATTGCATGTGATTGTTGGCGATTCAAACATGAGCGAGTACACCACGTTCGTGAAGATCGGATCAGCAATGTGCGTGCTGAGAATGCTCGAAGACAGCGACTTGCACCTAAGAGACCTAACGCTCGACAATCCTGCGCGCGCTATTAGAGATATCAGCCACGACATTTCATGTCGCAAGAAGGTGAAGTTAGCAAACGGTAAAGAGTGGTCTGCTCTAGAGATTCAACAAGAATTGCTACTTAAGGCCATTTCGTTTTCTGAAACTCGTGGCTTCAACAACGAGGAACAGCGTGCTTTAGAAATGTGGGAGCACTGCATTACGACCATCGCTGACGATCCGCTGAAGCTCAATAGGGAAGTTGATTGGGTCATTAAGTACCACCTCATCGAAAATTTCAGATCTCGCCACAGTCTTGCTCTGGACGATGCCAAAGCGCAGATGGTTGATATTCAATATCACGACATCAAGCGCGATAGAGGGGTCTTCTATAACCTCCAGCAGCAAGGATTAGTTGACAGTGTTTGCTCGCAAAGCGACATCGATAATGCAAAGAGTCATCCCCCTCAGACAACTCGAGCAAAACTGCGCGGCGATTTCATACGGCATGCAAAGCAAACCAAACGCGACTTTACGGTTGATTGGGTGCACTTGAAACTCAACGATGAGACTCCAAAAACTGTTGTCTGCAAGGATCCATTTCAATCTGTAGACGAAAGGGTGCAAAGGCTAATTGACTCGCTGTAACTTCCGTCTGACTTGCTAGGTTGGTAATTCATGTCAGAAGTTGTCGAATCCAACTCAAAACCCGGAATGGACGCAGTCCGGGAATGGATCACCGTTATTGGCGTTGCGCTACTCATTGCCTTCGTAGTCCGTGGCTTTGTGTTGCAGCAGTTCTATATCAGTGGTCCGAGCATGGAATCTACGATGTTCCAAAACAACCGAGTGCTTGTAAACAAACTTTCGTATCGCTTGCACGATATTCATCGTGGAGACGTTGTGGTTTTTGATCGTGTTACCACCGATGGGGTAGAGGTGCAGCATGACGATCTCATCAAGCGTGTGATCGGTGTAGCAGGCGACTCAGTTTCTATTTCAAATTGTGTGGTTTCAGTTAATGGCATCGAAGTTAACGAGCCGTATCTCAATGATTACGACCTCGCACAATCAAATCTTGAAGATCGTTGTCGAGTCCCTGAGATGGCTTCGACCATCGTTGAGCCAGGTCATCTTTTTGTGATGGGAGACAATCGCCCACAGTCATTCGACAGCAGGATGTTTGGAACGATTGAGGAAGATCTTGTAGTTGGGCGAGCATTCGTAATTATTTGGCCGCTCGGTTCTTTCCACTGGCTCTAACTTCAACCATTGAGGTTCATCATTGCGTCAGATGCTCTATCGGGCCAATCGCTGAAGATTCCATCCAAGCCCATGCGTAGCCCTGTTGTTAGCACCTCTGGATACTGCAGATTCCAACCAAAACACAAAATGTTGAAGCGATGAAATAGAGCAACAAGTCCACCATTCCAATCGGGGAATGGCATATTCACCGTTGAAATTCCAAGGTCACGCAGAGTTGCGGCATGTCGTTCTGGGCCCTTCAACATTGCCTTCAATCGAGTGGAGTGCACCAGGTTGGCGCCGGCAACACGCCCAACCCATTGCTCCAAAAATGCCAATTCGGGATTGCACAACCAAGTCTTTTTCGGATTACCAAGTTCAATCATCGTCTGCACAACCGCGTTCATGCTGTTGACGTCCTTGATGTCCAAACTGAGGTGCAATTCTGAGCCACAGTGCGAATACAAATCAGAAAGTGACGGTATCCATTCAGGGAGTTCACTGCGGTTGAAGTTGCTAATTGGTTTGTTACGGATTCTGCCTTTCACCACTCCATCGTGATCCAGTACCGCAATTCCATCGCGAGTTATCCAGGTATCAGATTCGAGGCCGGTGGCTCCTAATCGAATAGCAAGTTCGAAAGCGTCAATGGTGTTTTCTGGAAGATGGGCCCTCGCCCCACGGTGGGCAAAGCTGATTTGGCTTTCAATTAGGGGCGAAATGCGCTCTTGCACAACGCCATGCTACGCACTGTCAGAAGGATCAAGGTTTAGACTGATGTCGTGTTTAATTTCTCTGGAAGTGAGATCTTCTTCCTGATGATCTTGGGTCTAGTGATTTTGGGACCTGAAAAACTTCCTGGCGTTATTCGGAAAGCCGGAAAGCTCTACGGTGAATTTAAACGGATCACCACAGACGCACAATCAGAGTTCAAGGGTGCTTTCGGCGACACCATCGGTGAACTTAAGGAAACCGCACAGGGCTATAAGACCATGTTCGATTCAGCCAGCCAACAGGTGAACAGCACGCTCCGCGATGCAACCAAATTCGACCATGACGCACCAAACTTGCCAACCGAAGAACCTGATGCTGAAGTTGAGCCAAAGTTCATTCCGTTTGACATTGGTCTTCCTGATTCAGACCCAGAGACAGACAAGTAATGGTCAGCATTCGTCGTAATCAGACGTCAAGTCCAGCAGGCGGCATGACCATTTTTGGCCATCTGGCCGAACTGCGCATGCGACTGGTGCGAATGATGCTTGCGGTAGCAACCGGTTCAATTGTGATTCTGGTTTTCTACGATCAGTTTCTTCGATTTCTTACACAGCCATATCGCAATATTTGTTCTACGCGTCCCGACTTCAATTGCGACGGAACGCTATTCACATTGGGTCCTATTGAAGGCTTATCGGCGCGCATGCGCATTGCGGGTTACGGCGGTTTGATCATCGCTCTTCCCGTGATCATGTGGCAGTTGTGGAAATTCATCGTTCCTGCTTTGAATAAACAGGAAAAGAAGTACTCAATTCCATTCATTGTCACTTCTGTCATTCTCTTTCTTACTGGCGCGTGGCTTGCGTATTGGACGCTCGACAAGGCACTTGAATTCCTCATCGCTTGGTCTGGCGCAGGCGTTGAACAGACTTACCAAATCTCTAAATACATCAGCCTCGTTGCCATGATGGTGCTCGCGTTTGGCGCGGGATTCCTTGTGCCTGTGCTAGTTGTCTTTTTGCAGCTAGTCGGTGTGGTTACTCCACAAACCTTGATCAAGCAATGGCGCTATTCCTTTATGGGCACGTTTTTGATTGCAGCAGTTGTAACGCCTAGCGGTGACCCGATCTCCATGTTGGCGCTAGCCATCCCCATGACACTGCTCTTTCTCATTGCCGTTCTCATTGGTTTCATTGCTCAGCGGCGAAAGAAGAAGCGCTCACCCGATGGCGAATAATTCGCTGTGACATCTCCTCATCGCAAATCGCTTACGAGTGCATACACATTCGAACTTGATACTTTTCAAATTCAGGCATTTGACTGCATAGACGCCGGCGAAAGTGTGCTTGTTGCAGCTCCAACTGGTTCTGGAAAAACTGTGGTCGCCGAATATGCGATTGGTTTAGCAAGAAAACATACCAAGCGAGCGTTTTACACCGCGCCAATAAAAGCTTTGTCGAACCAGAAGTTTCATGAGTTAGTGAAGCTGTATGGCTCTAACGAAGTTGGATTGCTAACGGGGGACAACAGCATTAACGCTCAAGCCCCCATTGTTGTAATGACCACCGAAGTTTTGCGCAACATGATTTATGCACGATCGTCAAATGTCGACAACCTTGGTGTCGTCGTGTTAGATGAGGTTCACTTTCTTCAAGATGCCTATCGGGGGCCTGTTTGGGAAGAGGTAATCATCCACCTCGATCCAACGGTGCAGTTGGTGTGTTTGTCGGCAACGGTCAGTAATGCAGATGAATTGTGTGAATGGTTAACGACGGTTCGCGGACCCACCAAACCCATTGTTGAAAGTAAGCGTCCAGTAGAACTCACCAACCATTACGTAGTCGGAGACAAGACCACGAATCAGTTGCGTGTCTTTGACACAATCGTTGGCGGGAAACCCAACGAACAAGTTTCAAAGATTGAATCATCGTCAGCACCGCGCTCGAAGAAGCAACATCCATACGGTGCTCGTGGAAGGCAATCTGGCCCTCCAAGTCGGTTCTTCACACCAAATCGTCCAGATGTTTTAATGCAGCTGCAGGAAGACGACTTGCTTCCGGCGATCTATTTCATCTTCAGCAGAAATCAATGCGACGAGGCCGCTCATTCGTGTTTGAAGTTGGGTATTTCGTTCACCAACAAACAAGAACGCGAAATCATTGCCAGCATCTTGGAGAGCCACGTCGAGGCGTTTACCGATGACGACCTTGCGGCACTGAACTACACACGATTCTTGCGTCAGCTAGAAGCTGGTATCGGCGTACACCATGCTGGTCTTGTACCGAGCTTTAAGGAAGCAGTGGAGGAATGTTTCGCTCAAGGCTTAGTAAAGGTGGTTTTCGCAACAGAAACTCTTGCAGTCGGAATCAATATGCCAGCACGAGCTGTCGTTCTCGACAAGATCACTAAGTACAACGGAGAAACGCACCAGATTCTGAAACCATCAGACTTCTCACAGCTCACTGGTCGAGCAGGCAGACGAGGATTAGACACTGTCGGACATGCTCTTACCTTGTGGAATCCGTTTGTCACCTTTGAACAGGTCGCCGCATTAGTTTCGAGCCGCTCATTTGTGCTGAATTCCGCCTTTCGTCCCACGTACAACATGGCTGCCAATTTGATTCGAACCACAAGTCGAGTTCAGGCGCGGCATTTATTGAATTTGTCGTTCGCGCAGTTCCAATCTGGTCGTGAAATCGTTGAGATACAAGCCCGAATCGCCCGTCGTGGGAAAGAGGAACAACGACTGCGTGAACAGGCAATAAGCGAGTACGGCGACATAGAGGATTTTCGCAAGGGAAGCCAAAAGAACAAAGTTGCATTAGATATCGATGCTCAGTTTGCTCGGCTTCGTCCCGGCGACGTGATTCTCATTGGAGATGCAAAGGGGAGTGACCGACTCGTCGTCATTTCCACTGCAAGTCGTGGTACGGGAGGAAAGCTTTCCTTACTGTCGATCAACAGAGGGGTAAGGACGGTCACCTCACGTGATGTCACCGAGATCATTTACACAATTGGCCATATTGACTTGCCAACCCCATTTCAGCCAACAAACTCTCGTTTTCTGAAAGAGACTTCACAAAAACTTGCGAAGTTCAAGGTTAATGATCGAGTTCTATCTCGCAGTGGAAAGAGAGAAGCGCGAAGCAATCCTGATCATCCTTTCTTGCGTGACCCAGACGCGAAGTTTAAGTTAAATGCAGCAGAATCTGCAGATCGTATTTCCAAAGAACTTCGTCAGCTTGAAAAACGAGTATCCAATTCTGCGCAGTCAGTGAGTAAAAAATTTGATGACCTCACAATGCTGCTCGAAGAATGGGGGTATGTAGATGATTGGTCACTTACATCTAAAGGTGTGATGCTTGGAAGAATCTTCCACGAGTCAGACCTGCTGATTGCGGAATGCCTCTCATCGGGAGTTTTCACTGGGTTGACGTCACACGAACTCGCAAGCCTCGCATCGGTTTTCGTTTACGAAGATCGCAGACGAGATGAAAGTGCAAAACCGCATTTCCCGAATGCCGAGTTGAAAAAAAGATGGGCCGACATTGAAGGTATCAGCAGGCGAATTACCTCAAGCGAAATCCGCGCGGGCTTATTGCCACATCGCGCTCCAGACCCTGGATTTATGGCAACGGCATTTGATTGGTCTCACGGAACCTCGCTATTTGACATTTTGGACGAAGACGACGTGACCGCCGGCGATTTTGTTCGCACCATGAAGCAACTCATTGATATTCTTCGACAATTCACCACTCTCGACGATCAATCTATTTCTACGTCAACGAGCGCAGAAGCGGCTAAGTCATTGTTTACGGGTGTGATTGCCGCATCAAGCCAGATAGGGAAAATGTAACCATGCCTATTTCTCCTGGATCAACTTGGGGCGTAGTCGCACCGCTACCTGACTGTCCGTTGTACTTGAAGTCCGATCGAGAACTAGGTGTTTTTCTTCGTGATCATTCCGCGAAGCAGATTCACGATCAATCAATATTTATGAGGTCTGGTGATATTCCCCGTGTGCTCGGCGTTCTAGATCGACCGCGCAATGCGGAATGCTTGCGGGTGGTTATTGATGCAATTGTCGTTTCCTACACAGATGCTGTGGGCATAGAACACTCCGATGTGTGCATTGCCTCCTTGAGCATCGCCCGAAGATTCTTCCGAGGAGCAATCTCTGTAGTGACGAATAGCGGATATTGGAGGAAACATGAAGTTGCTCCACGTGCGCATCTGAATGACGGAAAACTTGACATATTCGAGGTGTCGGGAGCCATGCGTATGGGTCAACGCAGAATGATGTGGAAAAAGGCTGAGACCGGATCGCACCTTCCACATCCACTGCTGTCCTATAGCCAGGGGGACTTTTTCCATTGGAAAGGGAAGCCGCAGCGTCTGGTCATCGACGGCCAGTATGTGGGCATGGTGACCAATGTTTCCTGCCGGGTGCAGAGCGATTGCGCCCAGGTGTACGCCTGACAGGCATACCCGATAAATCCGAGCAGGACTTCTAAGATTGCCCCTCGTGACGGTCTACATTCCTGAGGTTTTCCAAGATGATGAGGCCGAAATACTCAAGAGGTATTTCACGAATCTGGACCTTCCAGTTTTTGCCCTTGTCAACTTGCCGGAAGTTGTCAAAGGTGCGTTATTTGCGCGATACAGCCGCAGCCCAAAGAGTTTGCGTCGTTTATTTCTTGATGAGTTTGTTAACGATCTCGACTTAACAGGCGATATTGGTGTTGACGCCACGATTGGCATCGACAAAGCGGAGGCTCTCTACGAGAAAGTATTCGTCGAATATGGCGATGACTCTGTGGCTCAACTTGGTGGCGTACACCTTGCTTGCGAACAAGCTTCCAATATTTTGACGAAGATCCTTGAATGGGGAAGGTTGATGAGTTACCTCGAGCAAAGCACGAGGTATATCAACTACGACGCGCGCTTAGGCGGTAGATACCGTTATTACCGCGACCCTGAGATTCTGAGTGGTCCATATGGCACGAGATATGTCGGCGACATGGATCGAATGTTTGATAGTTACAGTTCACTCGTTCAGTCGGTTACTGAGCATGTTCGCAAGACAATTCCGCGCGGAATAAATGACTCAGATTTTGTTTATCGCCAAGCAACACGGGCTAAAGGACTTGACGCTGTTCGAGGAATATTGCCTTCTAGCGCTTTGTCCAATGTGGGTATTTTCGGAACGGGTCAAGCGTACGAGTCGATGCTGTTGCGCATGCGTGCACACCCACTTCCAGAGTCGCGCCAATATGCCGACATGATGCTCACCGAGTTGCGCAAAGTGATCCCAAGTTTCTTGCGACGTGTTGATCTGCCAGAACGTGGAGGGAAGTGGAGCAGCTACCTTGCGACCAATCTAGATCAAACTGCTTTCCTCGTCGACGACATGTTTGGAGCGCTCGAACCAGATCCAGTTAATGAAGTTGAGTTAATCGATTTCGACGCTGATGGCGAGAACAAGCTGCTTGCTGCGATTTGTTATTCCCATTCACACCTTCCTGAATCTCAGTTGCTTAATCGGGTCTCCCAATTGAGTCATGACGAAAAGGTTCGTCTCATCTCCGCGTACGTCGGAAACCGAGAGAATCGTCGTCATAAGCCAGGACGCGCCTTTGAAAGAATTGACTATCGCTTCGATGTGCTGGGCGATTACGGAGCGTTCAGAGATTTACAGCGACACCGCCTACTCACCATTGAATGGCAGAGGTTGTCCCCAGATCACGGGTACGTGATGCCTGAACTCGTAGCCGAGGCAGGTGTTGCAGAAGAGTTTGAGGAGTCAATGACCCGTTCCGCGACGCTGTATGAGGCACTGCGCCCGGACTACCCAGAACAAGCCGCATATGCGATCTCCATGGCGTACAGGCTGCGCTACAGCATGCAGTTCAATGCCCGTGAGGCTATTCACCTCCTTGAATTGCGTTCAGCGCCACAGGGACACCCCGCATATCGCCGAGTTGTCATCGAAATGCATCGTCTGATCGCCGAAAAGGCCGGCCACAGAGCTGTCGCAGACGCCATGACCCATATGACTTTTGAAGCACCAGCGCTCGAGCGTCTTGATTCAGAGCGAAAGGCCGAGAATCGCCGTAACTCGTGAATTAGGTCAATTCAGCGAAATTCGCATACTTGACCCCGTTATGGAGTACTCTCTCGCCGTTCGCAGTTGAAAGGAATAATTAATGTCAGACGATGATGTCATCGGTCCAGATGATCTAGATAGCGAGATACTTTCTGCCCCCGAGTTAGACGGTGATGAACTCGATGTAGACGCGTTAGAGATTGATGGTCTTGAAGATGACGGTTTTGCCGTTGATGAGGGCGTTGACATTGCTGACGACCCAGACGAAATTCCCGTTGAATCGATTACCAAAAAAGTTACCGACGATGACGATGATGACGATGACTTGCGCACTGAAGACGACGTTGAGGCCGACCTTGACGCCATTCTTCGCGAAAAACTCACAGCTGCAGATGATTCGCCACCTGAAGAGGACGAAGAAGATGTTGTTGTAGACGACAAGACCGATGGCATGGAGCGCCTGCAACCTCGTCGACCTGACGAGACTCAGTGCACTCAGTGCTTCCTCTTGGTTCGCAACAGCGCCCCTGGTTGTCCTGTAGAGGACGATGCATGCCCCCTTTTCAAATAACCGATCGCATCAAACAAGACGTGCGCAACGCACGTGTGATTGGTGAATTCACGGTCAAGATAGGCGTTCAGAAACTTCCTGGTTTGATCTGGGGTGTTGTTTCAAAAGTTCGTGACTCGATCTATCCAGAGTCTGTTCCGCGTGTTCGTCCTGAAGAACATGTGTCCGTCGTGCACTCTCCAGTACCAACCGATTTGTCTGTAACACGGACAGCGGAACCCTGCGATGGTTATGACTTGCTCACCGGCACACAGATAGTGGAACTTCTGCAATCTGTCAGCGACGTTGAAGCGCGCAGTATTCATGATTATGAATGCACTCATCGCAATCGCGCGGTAGTGATTGCCGCTGCGCAGTCCAGAATCACTGTTCAGTGAACGCCAAACTGTTTGTCGTTCGCAGGGGGCAATTGAACGACGCTTCCGCCATTTCAGCACTCGAACAACAGTGTGCTCGAGAGTCGCAAAGCTTTCGCGGAAGTGATCAACTGTTGGCAACAGCCCCATTCATTGGAAACGAATTCGAAAAGACGCTTGATGATGCTGAACACTTGGTTTTGGTTGTTGAGTCTTCTGGAGAAATTTGTGGTTTCGCCGATATGGCGTTATCCGAATCGGTGGCCATGGTGCGTCGGGTGTACATCAGCGAATCAGCGCGGGAGTTAGGTGCTGGGGCAGCGCTGATTGACGAATTACGAATGCATGCAAAAACACGTGGGTGCACAAGAATTGACGCATATGCGCTTCCAGGAGATCGGTTAACGAAGAATCTATTTGAGCGCGCGGGCATGAAGGCCCGATTGCTGATTGCGTCAAGCGATCTTTAGCGACCCTTCCACTGAGGTGGTCGCTTTTCAATAAAGGC
>JBEAOI010000047.1:0-2752 GCA_041165005.1 Actinomycetota bacterium | reverse complement strand
TGAAGGCTGTTTACGCTCCGTACAAGGGATTGTTCGGATCATTGATTAAGGCTGCATCAGTAGAGAACACCGCTGACGTATCAGCTGACTTCGCTGATCTCATTCCTTACTCAGGTCGTGCATACAAGATGGAGTCATGGAGCAAGGATCAGTTGGTCTACGTTCCAAACGAAAACTATTGGGGTGCTGACAAAGCAGTTACACCAAAGATCGTTATGGTCCCTAAGGCTGACAGCGACACTGAAATCGCTGCAATCAAGGCCGGCGACGTTGACTTCATTTATCCGCAGTATTACCAGGGAATTGAAGAAGCAGTTGCTCAAGACAACATTTCTTCGTCAGTTCAATTCGGTGGCGACTACGAGGCGTTCTACTTCAACCAGAAGTGTGGACCATTCGCAGACGATAACTTCCGTGAAGCATTCTCCAAGTCAATTGACCGTGATGCATTGTTCGCGCAGATCTACACCCCAATTGCTCCAACAGGTACGTTGTTGCAGTGTGGTCCAATCACCCCTGGTGATTACTGCGTAGGCGATGAGTTTGCAGGCAGCTATGACGCTGAAGGTGCTGCAAAGATCATGGAAGATGCAGGCTGGGAAAAAGATGCTGATGGCTACTGGGCGAAGGATGGCGTAGCGCCTGAAATTCGTTGGGTTGTTAACACCGGCAACACCCGCCGCGAAAGCACCCAGGCTTACTTGATTCCATTGCTGCAAGCAGCAGGATTCAATGTAAAGGCTGACAACTGCGACGCTGCTTGTTACTTCCAGAAGCGTTTGCCAGCACTCGACTACGACTTGGCGATGTACATCAGCACGGCTCCACCGGATCCTGCGTACCTCACCTCGTCATTTGTGTGTGACCAGATCCCAACCGATGCCAATGGCAACGTGGGTCAGAACACACAGGGTTGGTGCAACACTGAAGCTTCAGATCTGTTGCATGCAGCAGACGTTGAAGTGGATGCTGTAAAGCGTGCCGACAACATCAAGGCAGCCCTCCGTTTGATGGCCGAGGATCATGTCCTCTTGCCGTTGTTCCAGTTCCCTAAGTCGGGCTTCTGGCGCACAGACAAAGTTGGCGGTCCAGTTGATGCTGAACTCAATAACTACACCGCATTCATCAACTTCAACCAGTGGACTGACGTTGATGGTGACGGAAAGATCGTTATTGGTGCAGAGCAGTGGCCAGAGTGCCTCAACCCAATCACGGAGTGTGCTAACTCTTCGTGGATGGTCTGGACGACAGCATTCCCTGTCAGCCCAGGTGCATTCTCCACCACCAACGACGGTAAGTACGTTGTTTCAAACTTGTTGACCGGCGAACCAGTAGTAACGGTTCTCTAGTCAATTAGTTCACTAGTACGCATGTACGGTGCGCGACTCGAGCCTTGCGGTTCGGGTTGCGCACCGTCTGCATAATGAAATTCAATTTGGTTTAGGAGTATCAGAGCAAGGGGGAGGGCACATATGTTTCGGTTTGCACTTCGTCGCTCTGCTTGGGCAATACCAACTCTGTTGCTCGTTACTTTTTTGGTGTATATCGCCCTCAGGATGGGCACCGATCCGCTTGCTAGCTATATGCGATCAAATCCTCGCGCAACTCGTTCAAAAATTGCGCAGTACAAAGAACTCAATGGTCTTGGTTCAAATTACGTAACTGGCTATCTCAGTTGGCTCAAGAACTTCGTCACATTCAACTGGCCAAACAGCATCAAGGGAAGCCGAGAGGTGTGGCCAGAGTTGAAAGATGCCATTGCCAACAGTGCGCGGCTCGGCATTGCGGCAACAACTGTCGGTGTTTCTATTGGTTTAACCATCGGTATTTTTGCTGCGCTTCGACCTGGTGGAAAGCGAGATGTCGCAGTGAATACCGCTGCATTCGTGGGTATCTCCATTCCTCCATATATTTCTGCGATCCTGTTGCAATTGCTGTTTGCTGTGTACTGGAGTAAGTGGTTTGGCAACACGCTGTTTCCCACCTCTGGTGTTTATCCGCCGGGCCAAGATGGCTTTGATCTGGCTCTGATGATCAAACATATGGCGTTGCCAACTTTTGTTGTGGCCATTCAGATTATTGCGGTGTATAGCCGATACATGAGGTCTTCGTTGCTTGATGTTTTGAACTCGGACTATATGCGCACGGCTCGCTCTAAGGGTTTACGTGAATTCCGTATTCTGATGCGCCATGGCGTTCGCAACGCTCTTATTCCTGTGATCACTATCGCAGCATTGGATATTGGCGCGATTGTCGGCGGCTTGATCATTACGGAAAATATTTTTGATTATCCAGGCACCGGGAAGTACGTCCTTAGCGCATTTGGTAACGGAGATTTCCCGTTACTGATGCCTCTCATGGTGATCATCGGTGCATCAGTGCTGCTGTTTAACCTCCTAGCTGACATCTCCTATGCGATTCTCGATCCAAGGATCCGTCTTGACTAGCACCGTGATCCCGACGATGAGTCCGCGTCAAATGGCGTGGAAGCGATTCGCAAGCCATCGGGCTGCGCTTGTATGTTGCGCGATTTTGGGTTTCCTGGTTCTCGCGGTAGTGCTTTCGCCGCTAACAACGCGATATGGCGTAAACGAATCAGTAAAGGCTCCACCAAACTCGTATCTTCCACCTTCCAAGCTTGCTTGGCTGGGTACAGACGATATTGGCCGCGACTTGTACAGCCGACTGATCTACGGAACCAGAGTGTCGTTGCTGATTGGTTTGTTTAGTGCTTTTATTTCCGTATTCGTCG
>JBEAOI010000046.1:0-3103 GCA_041165005.1 Actinomycetota bacterium | reverse complement strand
GCGCTGGGCAAGTAATTCAAGGTTGGGATGAAGGCGTTGCAGGAATGAAAGTTGGCGGACGTCGTCAACTTACAATTCCACCAGACATGGGATATGGAAGTCGTGGTGCAGGCGGAGTAATCAAAGGTGGAGAAACGCTTGTGTTTGTTGTTGATTTGCTGAATGTTTTTTAACTAACAACACAGGTAGACTTACTGCAACAGAACTTTGTGCAACACACGTTGCACATTCGAAGAACTGGTGAGTAATGAACATCTTGGTAATCGGTGCAGGTGGCGTGGGCGCTTCAATGGCGTCTATTGCTGAGACCCGATCGTTTTTCACGCAATTTGTCCTTGCGGACATTTCTCTTTCTCGCGCCGAAGAGGCAATTGCCTTGCTTGACGATCGATCAAAATTTGTTGCAGAACAAGTTGACGCACGAGACACGGAAGCAATTAAGGCCCTCATTCAAAAAGTGAAGGCAGACGTTGTGGTAAACGCCTGTGATCCACGTATGAATGAGCCAATTTTCAATGCGGCGTTTGAAGCACATTGCAATTACATCGACATGGCAATGAACTTGAGTGAACCACACGCGTCGAACCCATATGAAGAAGTGGGATCACCGTTAGGTGCAGATCAATTAGCAGCCGATCAAGCGTGGCGCGATCGCGGATTGCTTGCATTGGTTGGCATGGGCGTTGAACCTGGACTGAGTGACGTGTTTGCTCGCTATGCAGCCGACAACTTGTTCGACACCATTGACGAAATTGGTGTGCGCGACGGATCAAACCTGTCAATTGACGGCCTTGACTTCGCTCCGACATTTTCTATTTGGACAACCATTGAAGAGTGTTTGAACCCGCCAATTGTGTGGGAAAAGAATCGTGGCTTGTATACGACTGACTGTTTCTCGGAGCCAGAAGTGTTTCACTTTCCAGCAGGAATCGGACCATACGAGTGCGTCAACGTAGAACACGAAGAAGTACTGCTCATTCCTCGCGAAATTGATTGCAACAGAGTGACCTTTAAGTACAGTCTGGGTGCAGAGTTCATTGACTGGCTCAAAACCTTTGCGTACCTTGGTCTTGACAGCACAGAACATGTGCGCGTAGGTGACGTCAGTGTTTCACCTCGCGACGTTTTGGCTGCGGTGCTTCCTAACCCCGCAAAGCTTGGGCACCTCATGCATGGCAAAACCTGCGCTGGAACATGGGTTCGTGGAACTTATGACGGCAAGCCACGCGAGGTGTACCTGTATCACGTTGCCGATAACGAAACCACTATGCGCGACTGGGGCTCGCAAGCAGTGTTGTGGCAAACCGCTATTTGTCCAGTGGTTGCACTTGAACTCCTTGCAAATGGAAGCTGGAAGTCAACAGGCGTTCGAGGTGCTGAAGCGTTTAACGCTGATCCTTTCCTGAACTTGCTTGGCGATTATGGCGCGCATCACGGGATGGTGGAAATGGGTCCAGGTTTGTGGCCAAGTCCAAAACCAACTGGTCAACCTGGCTGGGACCGCCCAGTTAAGCGCGCAATTCGATTGAACTAGTGGTGCTGAGAAGTACCGCTCGATCGGTTATTGCCGGAGTAGCAATTGTTGCGGCAACTGCAGTGATGTGGTTAGACAAGGCAATTTCGTGGTGGACCAGCATTATTGAATTTGCTCTTCGAGTGAATGAATCTGCAACCACTGGGGTGCTTGAAAATCGTCCAACAGGTGATGCAGACCTTCATGCGTTGGTATGGGGGGCATGTGCATTGTTAGTTGCCTCTGCAGTACATGCTGCAAATGTAAAGCGTGCATTAGCACTGCTGTTTCTGTGGACGGTGTTTGTTGAACTCGCTCAGCCATGGTTCACGGAGTTGCGCTCACGGCAAGCCACCGATTTGATTGGAAACTGTGTTGGAGTGCTATTGGTCTTTGTGGGAAGTGAAGTTATTACGAAGGTCCGAGCGCGCCAGTGATGTAGTGCTTGCGACACAGCAATTCATATCGCACCTCATCACCAAATAACGGTTCACTCATAGTTTTGTCGGTGTCGCCAACAACTACGGTTTCGCCTTCGTACACAATTACACCGTTCACGAGTCGAGCATTGTTGTTTGCTCGTTCGCCACACCAGCAGCGTGCTTCAACCTGCATTTCAATGCGTTGATCAGCAATTTCAAGCAAACGACGAGTGCCATCAAACAATAAACCTCGGAAGTCGGTAATAAGTCCGAAAGCAAACACGTCCACATTGAGTTCATCAACAACACGAGCCAGTTGGTCGCATTGCTCTACTGAGTAGAACTGCGTTTCGTCGCAAACGAGAAACTGCAGCGGCATGTGCCCTTTGGTTAACTCAAACAAATCAAGATCAAGTGAAACGTCAATAGCCGGAGCCGAAACCCCAAGACGACTTGTTACTTGCGAACCATCGCGGTCGAGTTTGGTAAGCAGTAATCCGTTCACTCCACGTGAAGACATATTGTGATGAATTTGCAGAGCGAGGGTGCTCTTTCCTGAACCCATCGTGCCGTAACTGAATCGCAAGGTGGCCATGACGATCATGAACCGTAGTCGGACTGATGTGTTTGATCCACCTGACGTAAAGTGGGGGCATGGAAGCCCTTGATCGCGCCACGTTAGCGATGGCGATTGATCACACATTGCTCACGCCTGAGGCAACAGCAGCCGACATTGTTGCGTTTTGCGCAGAGGCTGACGAACTGGCAGTCGGTGCCGTATGCGTTTCGCCAAACTGGGTTTCGCTTGCGCATAAATCCACAAGAACTCCCGTCGCCAGCGTGGTGGGATTCCCATCGGGTAGCCATCTTTCTGTGACGAAGTCATCAGAAGCTGCCAGAGCAGTCTCCGATGGGGCGAGTGAAATAGACATGGTTGCGAACTTGGGGTGGATTGCCGGTGGTGATTGGTCAAAAGTGGAGAATGAAGTTGCTGAAGTTCGAAAAGCGATTGGTGCTCACATCGTGTTGAAGGTGATTTTGGAAACGGGATTGTGGTCAAGTGAACAAATTGCTGCAGCCTGCGAGCACAGCGTTTCTGGTGGTGCTGACTATGTAAAAACTTCAACCGGATTCCACAAAGTAGGTGGCGCATCGCTTGAGGCTGTTC
>JBEAOI010000045.1:0-29210 GCA_041165005.1 Actinomycetota bacterium | reverse complement strand
TGCCCTAATGCAATGTGCTGACACAAACTGGCAATCTCTTGTCGCAATTCGGTCAATAATGCGGGCGACATAGAAAGATTTTAGCGTCTCAGAGTGCGCTTATCCCGCCACGGTGTGCAAGTCCTACGATTTCCGACCATTCGTTCACGTCGTGGCGTTTTGCCCACGCAATCATTTCACGCTGAATGCGCAACATCGCTCGAGGTTCAGCGAATGATGCGGTGCCAACTTGCACGGCACTTGCTCCAGCAAGCATGAGTTCAATTGCTTCCCACCCACTTGTCACCCCACCAGCGCCAACAATCGGCAGACCAGGGACATTGGCAGCCACTTCATACACAGCGCGAACCGCAATGGGATGAACCGAACGACCCGATAATCCGCCGCCCCCATTACCAAGTGAAGGCAACCCCGTCGTTGGGTTCATCGACATACCCAGTGCCGTATTGATCAAGGTGACTGCCTGAGCTCCGCCGCGCTGGGCGGCACGAGCGCCTTCAATCACGAGATGTGTGTTTGGGCTGAGTTTTGCCCACGCGGGAACTCCGTCAATGTGCGACGCCTTCACTATTTCTTCCACGAGCTGCGGCTCATGAGCAAATATTGCGTGCCGAGCTGCACCGTCTATTGCCGACTTGGTATTGGGACATGACAAATTGATTTCAAGAGCCGTGAGGTGATGCGCAACTGGCCGAAGCATTCTTGCGGCCTGCGCGTAATCGTCAACGCCAAAACCCCAAATGCTGACCACAATGTTTGCGCCAACATCAAGAAGTTTCGGCAAGTCTTGAGTAATCCAATACTCAATTCCTGGTCCTTGTAATCCGACTGCGTTCAACATGCCACCCGTAGTTGGCGAGAGCCGAGGCGATGCATTACCCGCCCATTCAAACGGTGCAAGTGACTTCACAACGAATGCGCCGAGAGAACGTAAGTCGACATATCGATGCAACTCGGTGCCATGCCCTGCCGTTCCCGATGCATTCATTACGGGAGATTTCAACTCAGCGGACCCAACGCGAGCCACGCTGTTCGAAACGCCCAAAGACTTACTCACCTACCGTGATACTCCTGCAGAGACTTGACGGTGAGTGGCTCCAGCTTTTGTTCAGCCAAACCCTGCACTGCAGCAAGTGCTGCGTTAATCGTGGTTACTGAAGAAACGCGCCAGATGTTTGCAGCCTTACGAATTGCTTCACCGTCAGAGTGCGCACCGCGACCTCGCGGAGTATTGATGACAAATTCAATCTCTCCACGTTCGATGAGATTCACCGCATCATCGGCGATGCTTCCCTGCGACTGCTCAGAAACCTTGCCCACCACTCGATCGACTGGGTATCCAAAACGCGCGAGATAGTCGGCAGTTCCTGATGTTGCGGCAATGCCAAGACCAAGTTCGCGCAGACGTTTTGCAACAACGAGTCCACTCGGCTTATCTCTGTCGTTCAGCGACAGAAACACCATTCCCGATGTTGGCAGCGTGGTGCCCGCTGCTGATTCTGCCTTAATGAATGCGCGACCAAACGTGCTGTCAATGCCCATCACCTCACCAGTCGAACGCATTTCTGGTCCGAGTGCAGTGTCAACTCCGGGGAAACGATTGAACGGAAGCACTGCTTCCTTTACCGACACGTGGCCGAAATTGGTCGGTGGCTTCAGCAACCCTTCAGCGCGTAGTTCGGCAAGCGTTGCTCCCAACATGACACGACTTGCAACTTTCGCTAATGGCACACCGGTTGCCTTGGCAACGAAAGGCACAGTTCGACTGGCACGCGGGTTTGCCTCTATGACATACACCGTTGAACCAGCAACCGCGAACTGAACGTTGAGTAGACCTTTCACGTCAAGTGCATTGGCGATCACTCGGGTATACGACTCGACGGCTTCAATCACCCACGGCTCAAGAGTCGGAGGAGGAATGGCGCAAGCCGAGTCACCAGAGTGGACACCGGCTTCCTCAACGTGTTCCATGACGCCGCCAATCAAAACTTCTCCGCTGGCGTCACGAATTGCATCGACGTCAATTTCCGTTGCGTCATCGAGGAAGCGATCGATCAATACAGGACGCTCAGCCGACAAGCCACCTTCTCTGCCGAGGGTTCCGGCAGCGGCAAGTTCTTTCATTGCGCGTTGCAAGTGTGCTTCATCGTGGACAATTTGCATGGCTCGTCCACCGAGTACGTAACTCGGACGAACCAAGACCGGGTAACCAATGCGTGAAGCGATTGCTTTTGCCTCGTCAAAGCTGAGCGCGGTGCCGCCAGGTGGCTGCGAGATTTTCAATTCCTCACACAATGCGCTCCACTTTTTACGATCCTCTGCAAGATCGATTGACGCAGGGGATGTACCGGCAATCAATTCGGCGGGAATGTAGTTGGCCAATTTCAACGGTGTCTGACCACCAAGACTTACAATTACACGCGGTGGAGTTGTTGAAGCCTTGATTTCTGCTTGGATGACGTTCATCACGTCTTCACGTGTAAGCGGCTCAAAGTACAGGCGATCGGAAGTGTCGTAGTCAGTTGACACAGTCTCTGGGTTGCAATTGATCATGACCGTCTCAAAACCAGCATCGCGCAGAGCAAAACTTGCGTGTACGCAGCAGTAGTCAAATTCAATTCCTTGACCGATGCGGTTCGGGCCGCTTCCCAAAATGATGACGCGCTGCTTCGATGAAGGGCGAACCTCGTTTTCATCTTCGTACGTTGAATAGTGATATGGAGTTTCTGCCGCAAATTCGGCACTGCATGTGTCAACGGCTTTATAGGTCGGAATCACTCCGGCTGCAATACGAGCTAAGCGCACATCGTTCTCTTCGACCGACCAGATGAACGCAAGTTGTGCATCGGAGAAACCAAGACGCTTTGCGCGGCGCCATTGGCGAACTGTCAGTGCAGACATTGTGGTGTTACTGAGCAAATGGCGCTCCTCCACAATCATCAGCATCTGATCCAGAAACCAGCGATCAATCTTGCAGGTGTCGTAAATGCGTTCAAGACTGATTCCGCGGAAGATGGCTTCACCGACGAGAAACAGTCGATCGGGTGTCGGAACACCAGTTGCAGCAAGCAACTCTTCGTCGCTCATAGATCGATAATTCAATTCAGCAGGATCGCAGTTCAGACCCATGCGCCCGTTCTCAAGAGAACGCAATGCTTTCTGCAGACTTTCGGTAAACGTTCTGCCGATGGCCATTGCTTCGCCAACACTCTGCATTTGCGTGCCGAGGATGCCGCTCGTTCCCGGGAATTTCTCAAATGCCCAACGTGGAATTTTGGTCACCACGTAGTCAATTGTTGGTTCAAAACTTGCGGGCGTCTTCTTTGTAATGTCGTTAGAAATCTCGTCCAACGTGTATCCGACTGCGAGTTTTGCTGCAATCTTTGCAATCGGGAATCCTGTTGCTTTGGAAGCCAAAGCCGACGACCTCGACACTCGTGGGTTCATTTCGATAACGACCTGGTCGCCGTTTTCAGGGTTCACTGCGAACTGAACATTTGACCCACCGGTCTCGACCCCCACACGACGAATGCACGCCAAAGCAGCATCGCGCATTTGCTGATATTCCACATCGGACAATGTCATGGCGGGAGCAACTGTGATGGAGTCGCCAGTGTGCACGCCCATTGGGTCGACGTTTTCAATTGAACAAATAATGACGCAATTGTCGGCGCGATCGCGCATCACTTCGAGTTCGTATTCTTTCCAACCAGCAATTGATTTTTCAATGAGCACTTCACCAATTGGGCTTGCAGAAATTCCGGTTGCCACCACCAGTCGAAACTCCTCAGGCGTATGTGCAATTCCCATTCCTCTTCCGCCAAGAATGTACGCAGGGCGAACGATGAGTGGCAGACCAATTACCTGTCGCACTGCTTCTGCTTCGTCCATGTTGCGAGCAACGCCGCTTTGTGGAACCTTGAGTCCAATTTCCATCATCGCGATTTTGAACTTTTCACGATCCTCGGCAGTTGCAATTGCTTCAGCGTTTGCGCCAATGAGCTCTGGCTTGCCTGGTACTCCGACAACACCCTTTTCGAACAACGCCATTGCGAGGTTCAAAGCTGTTTGCCCTCCGAGTGTTGGCAACACCGCGTCAGGCTGTTCTCGCTCAATAATTGCCTCGAGAACTTCTGGCGTCAGTGGCTCAATGTACGTGCGATCGGCAAAGTCGGGGTCGGTCATGATGGTTGCAGGATTGGAGTTAGCCAAAATGACTCGGTAACCCTCTTCCTTCAGTACACGACATGCTTGCGTTCCCGAATAGTCGAACTCACATGCTTGGCCAATAACGATTGGACCAGAACCGATAATCAAGATGGATTTGAGATCAGTACGCCGTGGCATTACTTCGCCTCCATCAGTTGACGGAATTCATTGAAGAGATACCGCGAATCATGTGGGCCAGGTCCTGCTTCTGGGTGATACTGCACACTGAACGCGCGCGCATCACGCACTGACATGCCTTCATTGGTGAGGTCATTCAAGTTGGTATGAGTAATGTCAGCAATTCCACTTAGCGATTGTGCATCCACACAGAAATTGTGGTTCTGGCTGGTGATCTCCACACTTCCCGTGCGCAAATTGCGAACGGGGTGATTTGCACCGTGATGTCCGAACGGAAGTTTGAATGTGGATCCACCGAGCGCCAGCGTGAGCAATTGATGCCCAAGGCAAATGCCGAACACTGGCATACCCCCATCAACTAGCGAACGAATATGTTCAGGAGCGCCAACAACTGCTTCTGGGTCGCCTGGTCCATTCGAGAGAAAAACACCGTGCGGTGACATTGCACGCACTTCATCTGCACTAGTTGATGCAGGCACAACAGTTACCGTGGCGATATCGCTGAGGCAGCGAAGGATGGTTGATTTAATTCCGAAGTCGTAAGCCACCACTTTGTAATGACCAGAACCAACTACATATGCCGACTGAGTTGTCACTTGTTCGACCAACTGCACACCTGCGGTTCCCGGTTCGTTACTTGCAGCTGCCAGCAACGTAGCGTGATCCGCTGATCCGAATGCCCCTGGCATTGCGCCTGTATCGCGCAAAATGCGCGTAAGCCGACGCGTATCAATACCGGCGATTCCACTCACACCCATGTGAGTCAAATACGAATCCAACGAATGATCGCTGCGCCAATTACTTTCGCGGCGGGCTTCTTCGCGAACAATAACTCCACGAGCATGAACCTTCGTCGCCTCATTATCAAGCGGTGTTGTCCCGTAATTGCCAATATGCGGCGTTGTGAACGTGATGATTTGACCCGCATAAGAAGGATCCGAAATAACTTCCTGATAACCGGTGAGACCAGTATGAAACACCACTTCACCACTTGACACGCCACCTGCACTCACCGCACCGATGAGCTCTCCCTCAAACACCGAACCGTCACGCAGCACCAATTGACCCTCACGAATGCTCATCGCTGCGCCACACCTTCGTTTACCACTACAACTCCTTCAAAAATCGTGTGTCTTACTTTGCCACGAAGTGTGCGCCCTACAAAGGGAGTATTCGTGCTCTTGCTGGCAAGCGACTGTGGGTCAACGGTCCATTCGGCTTCAAGATCCACGACACACAGGTTGGCAGGTCTACCTACTGCAGCAAGCATTCCATGACGATCTGACAATCCTGCAATTCGCGCTGGATTGGTGGACATGACTGCAGTCAGTTGAGCAGCCGACATTGGCACGACAGACAGCACGACGCCAAGCGCAGTCTCAAGGCCGAGCATTCCGGGTGGCGCTTGATCGAGCGGCAGCTCCTTGTCACGCTTCACATGCGGAGCATGATCGGTGGCAACGGCATCGATTGTTCCGTCTAGCAAACCTTCCTTAAGGGCTTCTATGTCTGCAATCGAACGCAAAGGTGGATTCACTTTGTACGTGGAGTCGAATGACTTCAACAAGTCTTCAGTCAGCGAAAGATGGTGAGGCGTGACTTCCGCAGTGATTGGTAGTCCAGCCTTCTTAGCCTCGCGCACCAATCGCACGCTCCCCGCAGTGGACAGATGCAAGAAGTGAATGCGCGCTCCAGTGAGTTTGGCCAGTTCGATATCGCGATGCACCATGAGCTCTTCAGCGAGTGCCGGCCATCCTGGAACACCCATTTCACTTGAGCATGAACATTCATTCATAACTGCCCCAACGGTTAGTGCGGACACCTCGCAGTGCTGGGCAAGCGTGATATCTAATTCGCGTGAGTACTCCATTGCGCGACGCATGATTGCAGGATCTTGCACTCCCGAACCGTCATCAGTGAAGATCTTTACTCCGTTGCGAGCCAGGTCGGCAAGTGGTGCAAGCGCAACGCCCGCTCGACCAACAGTGATGCAACCACTGGGAACAACTTCAACTAATCCAGCTCGACGTCCCTGCGCACGAACAAATTCAATGATCGGAATGGAGTCCTGAGCGGGAGTGGTATTCGGCATTGCAACAAGTGCGGTGTACCCACCCTTTGCTCCTGCACGACTTCCTGTTTCGATGGTTTCCGAATCTTCTTTGCCTGGTTCGCGCAGATGCGTATGCAGATCGACGAACCCAGGCAAAACATGGCAACCCTGCGCGTTCAATACGACATCGTCTTCAGAGCGCGAAACAGACGCAGACATCTCTGAGATCACACCGTTTTCAATTCGCACGTCAAGCAACTGCTCGCCGCTTCCCGTCAACACTGTTGCTCCAGAAATGATCACGCTCATGCCCCAACCTCTTCCTTCAATGAATTCACTTCAGCGTCTCGCGCAAGTGCATCAAAGAGCACTGCCATGCGCACCGACACACCGTTAGCAACCTGTTTATGGATCAATGAGTTCGGCAAGTCAGATGGGTCAACATGCATTTCAACACCACGGTTCATCGGTCCTGGGTGCATGACTACCGCGGAGGACTGCAACTTTTGCGCGCGTACGTCAGTAAGCCCGAAACGGTTTCCGTATTCACCAAGGTTGGGAATAAGACCTTGGTCCATGCGCTCGCTTTGTAAGCGCAACATGTACAACACATCGGTTGATGCAATCACTTCGTCCAAAGAGTGAGAGACACGAACCGGCCACTGATTGGTGTGTGCAGGCATCAGCGTTGGGGGTGCAACAAGCGTGACCTGCGCACCCAGCATGGTGAATGCGGAAATATTGCTGCGCGCAACTCTGCTGTGTTTAATGTCGCCAACGATGGTGACGTTTAGTCCTTCAAAGGACTGACAACCAAGAGCTTCGCGAACCGTGTAGCAATCCACAAGAGCTTGAGTTGGATGCTGATGAGCACCATCTCCTGCATTAATGATCGAGGCATTTGTCCACTGCGCAATTTGCCATGGCACTCCAGCCGACTTATGGCGAACAACAAATGCATGAACACCCATATCTGTGATGGTCTCGACTGTGTCGCGCAGGCTTTCACCTTTATTTACGCTGCTCGTAGAGACGCTAAACGTCATGGTCTCTGCAGATAACCGTTTGGCTGCCGTTTCAAAACTCAAGCGCGTACGCGTTGAATCTTCAAAAAACAAACTGACCACAGTCTTTCCGCGCAAAGCTGGAACTTTAGGTATGGGACGACGATTGATCTCGGCCATTTGATCGGTGCTGTTAAGCAATCTGAGCAGACCCTCTTTGCCAAGCTCTTCAATAGACCGACAGTGCTTCATGACCCCACCGCCGTAATCATCACTCCATCTGGGGAGACCTCAACTTCGTCACTTACTTGAGTTGGAATGTTTTTACCGACAAAATCGGGACGGATCGGCAGCTCGCGATGCCCGCGATCGACAATCACCGCAAGTTGAACAGCTTGAGGTCGTCCGAAATTGTTCAAACCCTCAAGCGCCGCGCGCACGGTGCGACCGGTGTACAACACATCGTCGACCAGTACAACAACGGCGCCATTGATATCAAATGGAATGTTGCTGATAGCCCCAGGAACAATGGGACGCAACCCAATGTCATCGCGGTGCATTGAAACGTCAAGCGATCCATTCGGAACGACAAGATTGGGTTCAATCTGTGCAATTCGCTCTGCGAGTACATCTGCTATCCACGTTCCGCCGCGCTGCAAACCCACAAGCACAACATTGTGAGCACCTTGATTGCGCTCAACTATTTCGTGAGCAATTCGACTGATTGCCCTACTGACGTCGAGGCCAGACATGACGGCCTTACCTAACGCGCGGTTTGAAACTTGATTCATTCTTTCCTCTCGTTTGAACCTCACGGGGTTCAATTAACGACCGCCTCACCATATCAGTTACGAGAGAAGCGGTAATGCACAAAGCGAAATCAGTTGCGCTGGTACACCACCCACCAAGCATTTTCGTCCACAACGCGAAATTGGTCCTTCTCAACATCCCAGATTTTTTGGGCTTCATCGTCCAGATTCACGGGCAAGATCACGTACTCAACCTCATCTGAACCAGGCAATCGGTCACCTCCAGCGAAAACATCCGGTCCGTAGAGGTTTCTTACAAACGGATTCGGGAAGGAATAAATGGTGACTCTTCGCGCCATCTGCGCAGTGAGTGAGTGATAGGCAGCGACCACAGCATCTTCTGGTACTCGACTGATGGATTCGCGAGCGGCGACCACTGGTGGCATTTGCGAATTCCATGAGGTGGTCGTTGTGCGGGCAAGCGGCATAGGCGACCAGAGATAACCGCACACCAGCGATGTAGCAATGATGCATGCACTCACCCACTTACGGGCTGGTCGAGAAAACTTGCCAAGTGCCCACACCGTTCCCATCACAATGCACGGAACGATGATGATGGAATAGTGATACTGGATTTGATGCTGATACCAAAACGTACTGACTACGTTTGACGCCAACATGACAAAGCCGACAAGTGCAAGACTCGGCTCGTACAGAAAAACGAATCCGACAGGTGCCAGCATTTGCCATATGTATGTGGGACGATCTTCGCTCCACAAATAGGAAATCAGTTTGGTCGGCTGTGTGAGGGCAGTTTTTAGTAATCCACCAATTCCTCCAAATGGGATTCGCCACGAATTCCGAAAAGCCACACCCGTAAAGCTGCGCATCACTACGAGGAACATCAGCGCCATAGTGAAGAGCGAAGCCAAACTGGTAATAAGCCCACGCTTCTTATCGGCTTTCAATGCAACCCACAGCCCAAGTGGTGCCAGGACAAAGGCGACATCTTCCTTAACGGAAAGCGCAAGCACTACGGCCACCCAGTACCAACGCCACTTCCCTGCATACGCTGCCCAGATTGCAAACGCAACAAGAGTTCCTAGCGCAGCGTCTGGATGGAAATTTTCTAAATTTGTCCAACTAATTGACGGATGCAACAAATACACCCCAGCCATGGCTGCTGCAAGAGGCTCACTTCTCAATCTCTGCCGCGAAAACCAATACACCGGAAGCGCTCCGATCGCCACAACGATCGACTGAACGACAAACAGCAACGCTGTTGAAGAAAAGACCCAATACAACGGAATCAGGAGAACAAGGATGAATGAAGAATGATCCCCAAAAAGATTTCGTCCCATCAGGGTCACAAATGGAGAGTGGCCACGAGACATGAGCCAGATTCCTTGGTCATACAGACCAAAGTCATATGCCGAGGTTCCAAGACCGTTATGGACACCTACGGTGCGTACCGAAAAGTACAACGCATATAACAGCACCATGCACCACACGCTGACAGTGGATACAGAAGCACTTCTTTTTATAGGCGAACCTTTTTGGCAATTGTTGACAAAATGCCGTTCACGAACCGGCCCGACTCATCTGTGGAAAAAGTTTTTGCAAGTTCAACTGCTTCATTCAATATCACGGCAGTTGGCACATCTGGACGTGACATCAATTCGAAAATTGCTATACGCAACACAATGAGGTCAATCACTGGCATGCGAGCCAGCGTCCATCCAATTGCGTTTTCGGCAATGATCTCATCTGCTTTTGCAGTTACACCGTCGACGCCTGCAACAATTTCAAGCACTAAGTCGTCAACAGCCAAAACTTGTGATTCGACCACGGACGTACCGGACGCACTCTTGGCATGAGCCTCATACAGCAAATGCAATGCACGCTCACGCGCATCGGAGCGAGCATCGTTACCCGCCGAACGGGAGGGTCGGCCGGTTGACATGGTCAAACGCGCGTGATGTAGTCGCCGCTACGTGTGTCGACTTTGACGCGGTCACCAATGTTGACGAACAGTGGAACCTGAATAACTTTTCCTGTTTGTAATGTTGCAGGCTTGCGAGCACCAGAAACACGATCACCCTGAATGCCAGGTTCGGTAAGTGCAATTTCCAATTCAACAGAAGCAGGAATTTCAACGCTCACAATTTCGCCTTCATATGTTGCGATGATTGCAACCGCGTTTTCGATGAGATAGTCAGCGGCTTCGCCGAGCGCGGCTGGCTTGATATTCACCTGGTCGTATGACGACTGATCCATGAATACGTATTCTTCGCCGTCTTTGTACAAGAACTGCATGTCGCTCTTTTCGAGGATTGCCTGCTCCACCTTCACGCCAGCATTGAATGTTTTTTCAAGCATGTTGTTACTGCGCAAGTTACGCAGTTTTGAGCGCACGAAGGCTCCACCTTTTCCGGGCTTCACGTGCTGAAACTCCACCACCGTGTACAGGGTGCCGTCCAGGTTGAGGGTGATTCCGTTCTTTAAATCGTTTGTCGAGATTGCAGGCACAGGCTGTCCTTCGGGGTGTGAGTAAGAGTTGTACTTCCGGCCGCGCGTACGAGGAGCAAATCCTCAATTCGCACGCCACCGAGACCTACACGATAGACGCCAGGCTCCACAGTCACCACCTCTCCTTCGCGCAATGGTTCGTTGGATTGTGCACGAAGCCATGGTGACTCATGAATGTTTAGGCCTACGCCATGACCGGTTCCATGCACGAACTCTGGTCCGAAACCGGCTTCGGCAATAAAGGTTCGACATATGCGATCAATCTCGCTCGGCAATTCTCCCGCTCGAACGGCGGCAACTCCACGAGATTGAGCTTCGGTCACAACTTCGAGCATGGTCTGCAGCATCGGATCAACCTCACCCAATAAATATGTTCGGGTCATATCAGAGTGATATCCATCAACTAATCCACCGACATCAATCACCACCGAATCCCCTTCAGACAACACATGATCGGTTGGCCGATGATGAGGCCGCGCCGCATTAGGCCCCGTGGCGACAATGGTTTCATAACTCGGACCGTCTGCACCGTAACGACGCATTCGATACTCCAACTCATCTCGCACATCACGCTCGGTAATGGTTTCGTTCATTGACCGCACCAAAAGGTCGCGCGCATCGCCAAGTGCTTTGTCTGCGGTGCTGGCAGCAAAGGAGATGCGCTCTATTTCTGCATCACTTTTGGTGCGGCGAAGTTCTTCAACTAGTCCGCTGAGCGGAATCAATTCCCTGCCCAACGCTGCAACATAGCGAGCGTGAGCATCAACGGTTAGATCTGCAGACTCACATCCAATCTTTGCGTCATGAGCAAGTTCGGAAGCAACCGCATCCAAAGTCGCTGCTGCCGTTCGTGCCACAACAATGCGAACTGCCGCTCCTGATTCGCGAATCTGTGCTTGTGCTTGCTCCACGTATCTTCCGTCGGTAATCAATACAGAATCATCAGCTCGACAAATCAACACACCCGCAGATCCCGTGAACCCTGTGAGGTAGCGAATGTTTACGGTTGATGAAACGATGAGAGCTGAAGCAGCATGACTGTCTACAAGATGACGTGCTACGGCTTCTAGGCGACCATCAACTCGAAGTGGGAGAAAACTTGGACGCGGCATGATGTTGCCCGCCAATTACTTAGCTGCGAGTATTCGCGCTACAGCCTGCATGGCAAGCACATAACCAAATCCACCGAACCCAGCGATGGTGCCTGCTGCAACCGGCGCAACGACACTTTCATGGCGCCACGATTCGCGACTACTTGGATTGGAAATATGCACTTCGATCACTGGTCCGCTAAACGCGGCAAGTGCATCATGAATACTCCAGGCGTAATGCGTGAACGCACCCGGATTGATGACAATTGCGTCGTGGGTTTTGCGTGCTGCATGTATGGCATTCACCAGTTCTGACGAACTGTTCGATTGCACACTGTCGACTGCAAGACCAACTTCGCTTGCAGCTTGAGCTACAGATGCAAGGTGGTCAGCAAGCGTTGCCGTTCCGTACACCGCAGGCTCACGCTCTCCCAACAAATTGAGGTTGGGTCCATTGAGTAGCAAAACGCGTTTGGATGCTGCTGCCATGGTTCTAGCGTACTTCCATACGGCTGAGCGCCGAGCGAACTGCGTCCACGCTGACTGGCGATACGGGTTCAACCCCGTTACTGCCATCGAGCACAAACGTCAATCCGCTGAGAGCCTTCTTGTCACTGTGCATCAATGCAATGAGTTCATCGTGCGACACACCTGCAGGTAACGCACACGACAACCCGTACTCACCTTCCACAACTTGACGGTGTTGAACCACGCGCTGATCATCAATACGACCCAATTCGCGGGCAAGCAGTGCCGCGTACACCAACCCGATTGCTACAGCTTCGCCATGTGCGACCGAAAAATCGGTGGCGATCTCTATTGCATGCGCAAGAGTATGTCCGTAGTTCAGCAACATTCGACGACCGCCTTCGCGCTCGTCAGAGCCAACAATGTCGGCTTTAATTTGTACGCAACGCGCAATTCGCGAGTTGAGATCAAGGCTGAGCAAGTCGTCACCAGTAAGGAAGTGATACTTGGCCATTTCGCCATTGCCGCATCGCGTTTCACGTGGACTCAAACTGGCTAGTGCGTCAGTGTCGCACAGAACGCCACGAGGCTGCCAAAACGCGCCAACCAGGTTTTTGCCTTCCGCAAGGTTGACACCAGTCTTTCCACCAATCGCAGCATCGACCATGCCCACAAGAGTTGTAGACACATGAACCACGGCAATTCCACGGTGCCAGGCTGACGCTGCAAAACCGGCGATGTCGGTAACCATTCCACCGCCAACACCAACGATTACGTCATTACGCGTAAGGCCAAACTGCGCACACTCGCGCAAGATCATTTCGATGGTTGTGAGGGATTTGAATTCTTCACCAAGACCAATGTTGATCGTGCGAGTAGAAATTCCGGCTGCGACCAAACTCTCTTCTACTGAAAAAGGAATCGTTGCTTGGGTAACGATGACTGCACGTTTTGCCGTTGCTGGCACCATGCTCGCAATTTGCGAGCGCACGCCAGACCCGATGACGACGTTGTAGGAACGCTCGCCTAATTCGACGCGAACCATCTGCTGATCACTCATGGTCAGCACCTGCATGAATTGCCTCGAGTACCGCCGAGCACACTTTGGTTACCGATTTTCCGCGCGTGTCAATGCGCATTGTTGATACTTCTTCATACCAAGCCGAGCGTTGCTCGCTGAGCGACTGGAGTGTTTTGCTTGCATCACCATCGAGCAGAGGTCGGGCTGCACCAGATTTTGTGCGCACCACTAAGTCGTCTACCGAAGCATCAAGCCACACCACATGCGATGCATGATCGGAAATAACACATCGATTCTCGCGTGAAATCACAGCACCGCCCCCCGTTGCGAGCACGATCGGCGACTTCCCTTCAGCAAGGATCAATCGAATGGCGTCGCTTTCATACTGGCGAAACACCGCTTCCCCATCCTGGGAGAAAATGTCTCGAACTGACTTTCCAGCAGTATTCGCGACAAGATCATCTGAATCAGCGAATTCGTAGCCGAGTTCTTGCGCAATTCGTTTTCCGACGGTGGTTTTACCCGATCCCATTAATCCAACCAAAACGATTGCGTGGCGAGCATTCACTGGATTGATGCAGCATACGACGCCGCATTGCGAACAAACTCTTCAACTGAGTCTCCACCAAACTTGCGCTGGGCTTCAGCTGCCAACACAAGAGCAACCATAGTTTCGGCAACAACACCCATTGCAGGCACAGCAGTGACGTCAGTGCGCTCTTTGAAACTGACGGTTTCTTCCTTTGACACTGTGTCAATGGTTTTCAATGTTGGTCGATTTAGCGTGGCGAGTGGTTTCATAGCCGCACGAACCACCATGAGTTCGCCCGTCGTCATTCCACCTTCTGTTCCACCAGCAAGCGTTGTTTCGCGACGATATGAATTGGTTTCGGCATCCCACGAGATTGCATCGTGCGCCAAACTTCCGCGTCGACCGGCAACTTCAAAGCCATCACCGATCTCAACACCCTTGACAGCCTGAATGCTCATAATTGCTTGCGCGAGAAGACCATCAATTTTTCGATCCCAGTGCACGTAACTACCAAGCCCTACTGGCAGACCGTACGCAAGCACTTCAACAATTCCACCAAGGCTGTCACCATCTTTGGCGGCAGCTTCAATCTCGGCGATCATGGCAAGTTCTGCCTCTTTGTTAAACGCACGAACTGGTGACTCGTCAACCACAGGAAGATCATGAATTGTTGGTCTGGCGTTTGATTCGGATTTCGCCGAACCCATTTGAGTGACGTGCGACAAAATATCGACACCAATTTCCTTCAGAAGCAACTTGGCAAGCGCTCCTGCGACGACACGAGCAGCAGTTTCACGCGCACTCGCCCGCTCTAAAACGTCGCGCGCATCGGTGAACCCATACTTCTGCATGCCAGTGAGGTCGGCGTGGCCCGGCCTTGGTTGAGTTAACGGCTTCTTTGTGGCTCCCGGAGCCGGCGACATTTCCTCGTGCCATACATCGCTGCGGAACCATTCTGAGTTTTTAATCTCAATAGCGACTGGAGATCCCAATGTGCGGCCATGACGGATTCCGCCAATCAGCACGATCTCGTCTTGCTCAAAACGCTGACGCGGGCCGCGACCATAGCCAAGACGGCGACGACCGAGTTCGGCTTGAATGTCTTGGGCAGTTACCTTCATGCCAGCAGGAAGGCCTTCAACAATGACGACCAGCGCCTGGCCGTGGCTTTCACCAGCAGTGAGATAACGCAACATGCCCTACAGGCTACCCGTGCTCCCCCTCAGGATTCGGGACAATTACTGCGCGCGTTGCGCAAGTGCAAGTAGCGCTGCGTCACGCATCACTTCAGGGTCAGGAGTCATGCCACACCACAGTTCTTCTTGTCGAACTGCCTGACAAATCAACATCCATAGACCGTCAATTGTGCGTGCCCCTACTTGTCGCGCCTGAGCAAGAAAAGCAGTTTCGAGAGGGTGATACACGGCATCAAGAACGGTCAGCCCACTGTGCAGAAACTTCGAACTTACTGGTGACTCATCAGTTCCCATTCCTACCGAAGTGGTGTTGATGAGCAACGTTGCATCGGCGATATCACTTTCGATTCCGATACGAGCAACTTCTGCGCACTCACTCGCTTCGCTTGCTCGTGTCTGCGTTCGGTTAACAATGGCGATATCTGCAGCACCACGAAGCCCGAGTGCAGCAACTACTGCTCGTGCTGTACCACCTGCTCCAAGCACTACCGCGCGACTTCCTTCAATAACGGCACCACCGCGAACAAGTGCATCGCAACAGCCATCACCGTCGGTGTTCGCTCCGCGTAATGCACCCGTGTCTCCAAAAACAATGGTGTTCACAGACCCAGAGCGTTGCGCTATCTCGTCACGATTCTGCACAAGGGCAAACGCCGCGTCCTTGTGAGGCATGGTGATGCTCAATCCAAGCATTCCGGCTTCTCGGGCAGCGAATACCTCTTCTTCAAAATATTGTGCATCCACATCAATTGCGACATATCGCCATGGCTTAGACATTCGCGCAAAGGCCGCATTATGAATTGCCGGCGAAAGACTCTGGCTAATCGGTGATCCGAGTACAGCAGCAATAGTTTTCAATTTCACGGCAACAATCCAGCTTGACGAGCTGTCTCAACATTTGCTTCGTGCTGATCGAGCGTTACGGCAAAAGCATGTCCGCCTTCTTTATCCGACAACACGTAGTACAAGTAGCGACATGGCTTTGGAACATTTGCGCACAGCGGATCGGTACCTGCAGGATTCGGAGCAGGGTTTAGTGCAGCAATGATTGACGCGCGACCGGGATTGGCAATTGGTGTTGGTGGTAAACCTTTGTTGATGTAGGTGTTGTACGGAGTATCGGCAGCCTTCAACGTTGCAAAATCGGCATCAGCTGGTGCGTTGTACATCAATGTTGCATCTATCTGTAGCAACATCTTGATTTCAAGACGGTTGTAAATAACGCGGGCAATCTTTGCGCGATCAGCGTCTACTTTTGCTTCTCGCTCAATCATGGAAGCAATGATCAATACCTTGTACGGAGACAGCCCGACTTTGGCTTGTGAGTCTTCGATCCCCTCCTGAGATGCGACTCTGACCATTTGCTTGGCAAGCTGCTGCACCACTTGTTTCTCGTTTTGATCGTTAGAAATTTGATAGGTATCGGGGAATAGCAAACCTTCTAAAGAGGTTTGACCCTCGGGGCGATACGGCGTTTCGATAGACGGATCATTGGCCATTGCAACGAATTGATCAGCGTTCAAGCGCAGGGTCTTTTCGGCTAGGCGTGCTCCCATTTGTGAAATGGTGTAGCCCTCTGGAAAGGTCACCTTCTGATAGGTGGCCGATGGCGGGGTTTTCAGCACCGCCATGATGTTGCCCATGTGGTCTTTCGGCGCGATGGTGTAATAACCAGGAATTAGTTCGACTCCACCTTTGCGCGACACGTACCAGGAGAACACACTCGCGCTCGAAACAAAACCTTCGTCTGCAAGTCGCTTACTTACTGACTCGATGGTGTCGCCTTCCACAACAGTGAACGACTGCGCATCTCCTTTGCCCGATGGATTGACTTGGTGCACGTACCACCAACCAATTGCCCCCATGAACAGCGTGACTACTGCAACAGCAGCGGCAACAATTTGAAATGGCCGCGACAATTCACGAAAGTCATTAGACAATGCATCAACTTCTAATTGATCTGAGCGATGCAATGCATCAGGGCTATCCCAGGGGTCGTCGTACCAGTTTTCGGCAGGTTGATCCTCGGTTTTGCGAATCTTGATCAGTGGATCAATCACGTGTTGGGTCTTCCATCATCTTTCTGCCATCAAGCCATGACTGCAACATGACTGCAGCAGCAACTTTGTCAATCACCTTGCGACGATCCTGTGCATTCATATTTTGTCCCATCAAAATATTGTCTGCAGTTACCGTCGTCCGACGTTCATCAAAGGTGAGAACTGGCACGCTCAACACGCTAGTCAACTGCTCTACTTCAGCGATGGCAGACTTTGCCGCATCGCCAAGAGTTCCGTTCATATGCAACGGGAGCCCAACAACAACACATTCAATTTCATATTCAGTTACCAAATTGGCAATCGCTCGATAGTCGGATTCGCGCGATCCGGTTCGCTGCAACACCGTCAATGGTGTCGCGATAGTTCCACTTCGGTCGCTCGTTGCGACACCAATTCGCTTACTCCCGAGATCAATCCCGAGTGCGCGCACGTTATGAACCAGACACCCTGCCCAAGGCAGCACGTGCCAAATTGAGTGCTTCATCCAATGCAGCAGGATTCTTTCCACCAGCAGTTGCAATGTCGCCCTTACCGCCACCACCACCGCCTACAGCTTTGGCTGCATCTTTAATGAGCTCACCAGCAGCAACGTCGAGTCCGTTACCCACTGCTGCAACTAGTGCAACACCACCTGTGTCGGTGACTCCACCAAGTACAACGGCTTGGATAGTTGGACTCTGGCGAATGGCAAGCGCAAGTTCGCGCAAATCATTTGGAGACATGCCATCTACCCGTGCAACAACCTGACCATTCGTAGCCTGAGCAATCAATTCGCCCGCACGCGAGCGAGCCTGCGCAGACCGCAGCTGCTTGATTTCATCGGACAGCAACTTCACTTCGTCGAGTTTGCGCTGAACCGTAGACATGATGTCGCTCGGTTGTGTGCCAAGAAGTTCAGCCGCTTCAGTCAAGGTGCGTGTGGTCTCGAGCAAATAGTTAAAGGTGTTCTCGCCTGTCACAGCTTCAATGCGACGCAAGTTGGAACCAATTGATGACTCGGAAACGACCTTGATGATTCCGATGTCACCTGTCGCCTTAACGTGCGTACCTCCGCACAATTCGAAGGTCTTCCCTGCTTCCAACACACGCACGGTGTCTCCGTACTTGTCGCCAAAGAATGCAATTGCCCCAGCGGCAGTTGCTTCGTCCTTGGACGTTTCGTAATTCTTCGTTACAGAGTTTGCGAAAACCTGCTCGTTTGCAAGTCTCTCGATTCGTTCGATTTCTTGTGCGCTCACTGCGGCGTAGTGGCTGAAGTCAAAGCGCAAACGGTCTGGGGAAACAAGCGAACCGGCTTGCTTCACGTGCTCGCCGAGCACCTCGCGCAACGCCCAGTGCAAAATGTGCGTTGCTGTGTGATTACGACGAGTGGCGTCTCGATCTGCAACATTGATTGACACGCGAGCGGTCTGTCCGGCCGTAACAGAACCACGAACAATTTTGCCAATGTGTTTGCGAAGACCAGGAAGCGCGAACATGGTGTCGAGTACTTCGATTTCACCAGTTGACGTGGTGATGGTGCCAACGTCGCCTACCTGACCACCGCTTTCGGCATAGAACGGAGTAACATCGAGGAACACATCGACGTCTTCCTGCTCGCCATCTTGCACAGGAATGACTGCGAGCACCTTGGCATCACATTCAGTTTCCTCGTAGCCAACGAACTCGGTAATGCCATGAGTTTCCATGACCGAGCGATATGCCTCAACGGTGGCTTCACTCACTTTTGCACCCTTGCGAGCGCTCTTTGCGCGATCGCGTTGAGCGCCCATTTCTTGTTCGAAGCCCGCAACGTCTACACGGACATTTCGTTCGCCTGCAATTTCTTGGGTGAGCTCAAGCGGAAAGCCATACGTGTCGTGCAGCAAAAAGGCTGAGGGTCCTGCTAATTCTTGAGAACCACTGGAAAGTTCATCTTCCAAAATGGTGAGACCGGTCTTCAGGGTTTGACGGAAGCGCTCTTCCTCCTTCGTCATTACTCCGAGAATGAAGTCTTTATTGCCCAGTAAGTCCGGATATGCAGCAGACATGATGTCAATTGCCGTCTCGGAGAGCTTTGGCATGACCAATTTTTCAGTGCCCAACAAATAGGCGTGACGAACAGCGCGACGAATGATGCGACGCAATACATACCCGCGGTTTTCATTAGATGGAAACACGCCGTCATTAATGAGCATGGTTGCCGATCGGGCGTGCTCTGCAAGCACCCGCAAACTGAAGCTGTCGCGATCCTCATAGTTACCAATTTGATATTTGCGACTGGTAAGAGACTGACCCTGTTCAATAAGCGGGAAAAGCACGTCCGTTTCCCAAACGGAATCCGTTCCTTGCATCAACGCAAGAATGCGCTCTAAACCAGCACCGGTATCGATCGATGGTTTAGGCAATGGTGTACGTGATCCATCTTTTGCTTGGTTGAACTGCATGAACACCAAGTTCCAAAATTCAAGAAATCGATCACCATGCGGATCGTGTAGCGGTCCACCTTCTGGACCAAACGATGGTCCGCGGTCGATATGAATTTCTGAGCATGGACCACATGGCCCCGTCTCACCCATTTGCCAGAAGTTGTCTTTGTCGCCGAGTCGCTGAATGCGCTCCATAGGCACACCGACCTCTTCGTGCCAAATTGCTTCTGCCTCATCATCGCTTTCATGAACGGTGATCCACAGACGATCACCATCAAAACCGAACACTTCCGTGACAAGTTCCCACGACCAAGGAATGGCATCGCTCTTGAAGTAATCACCGAACGAGAAGTTGCCCATCATTTCGAAGAACACCAAGTGACGCTTGGTGCGACCAACATCGTCTAAGTCGTTGTGTTTGCCACCCGCACGTGCGCATTTCTGCACGGTGACCGCGCGGCTATACGGAGCTTGCTCGTCGCCTACGAAATAAGGCTTGAACGGAACCATTCCTGCAACCGTGAACAACACCGTTGGGTCGTGAGGAATGAGACTGGCGGATTTAACTCGCGAATGGCCTTTGTCGGCGAAGTAGCCAGAGAAAGACTCGCGCAAATCATTTGCAGAGGAAATTGGGGGCCGTGAACCAGACATTTGCACTCAGTCTAGTTCGGCAGCACGTATTGGCTAATTCTGATTTTGTGTAATCGTTACTGATTCGGACTCGAAATGAATGACTTCTTCGTCCTTACGCAAATTGCGCACAATCTCCATGCCCTGTTGCGCCAGTTTCACAGCACCTTCAAGAACATCTGCCGCAATCTGGGCAGGGGTCAACTGCTCTGCAGCTACGCGCGCTTTATTCTTTGCATAACGAACACCAAAGACACCGGCGAATGCGCCGAGCACAAACCAAAACAGTCGCTTCATCATTGAGATAACCCTCCAACGCCAATGGGCTTTGCCCTAGCGGTCGTTTTGTGACGGCCGATAGTACGGAATCTGTGGAACAGCCCGCCCTGTAGTTTGCGCAGGTAAATAGTCCTGTTCCACCTTTTCATCACCTAATTGAGCATTATGAGGCGATTGGTACCCCACGCCGTGTCCAATTTCTTGAGCACCGGAGTAATGCGCGTCTCTCAGGTGTGCCGGAACTTCAACGTCCACCCCATTACGAATGTCGGCTCGTGCGTTCCAAATGGCTTGCGCCGAACTATTGCTCTTTGGCGCCCGCGCTAGGTAGATGGCGCACTGCGAAAGATTGAGTTGCGCTTCGGGCAGCCCCACATGGTCGACAGCTTGAGCCGCTGCTACCGCAATCACCAATGCTTGAGAATCGGCCACGCCAATATCTTCAGAAGCGAAGATGATCATTCGCCGCGCGATAAAGCGAGGGTCATCACCTGCTTCGAGCATGCGTGCAAGCCAAAACACCGAAGCATCAGCATCGCTCCCGCGCATGCTCTTGATAAATGCTGACACCACGTCGTAGTGATCATCGCGACCGTAACGCAGTGAACTCACGCCGAGCGCTGCTTCAACGTGATCAAGCGTCACCTCTTGTGGACGCGCCAGTGCACACGCAACTTCAAGCGCCGTCAAGCTCTGACGACCATCTCCACCAGAGAGTTGCATGAGTTTGGCGATGGCATCTTGCGTTGCAGTGAGTGCTTCTGCTTCTAAACCCCGAACAAGTAACACTCGAATATCTTCGGTTTGCAAAGGCTCCAACCGAAACAATGTGCTGCGACTACGCAACGGTGCATTCACTTCAAAATATGGATTCTCGGTTGTCGCACCGATGAGCGTGATTATTCCGCTTTCAACAGACGGCAGCAGCGCATCTTGTTGCGATGTGGAGAATCGGTGGATCTCATCAACGAACACAATCGTTGACTTGCCATGTTGACCAAGTCGATCAGTTGCACGTTCAATGGCTTCGCGAACATCTTTGACTCCCGAAGTAACCGCAGAAAGCCGTTCAAATGCGCGATTCGTTGTGAGCGCAACCACTTCAGCAAGAGTGGTCTTCCCTGTTCCTGGTGGCCCCCAAAGAATGACCGAAGACAAACGATCGGCCTCAATCAGTTTGCGAAGCGGAGCACCTTTGGCGACCAAATGTTGTTGTCCAACAATCTCATCGAGACTCTTTGGACGCAAGCGCGCAGCAAGAGGAGCTTGACCGCGCAAGCGATCGTTCACCGCTGCTGTAAAAAGATCTTCGGCGTTTCCCACCGAACGCGACACTAACTCTTCGCCGGCGGCGGAAGCAGTCGTATACCCAACTCAGCCAACTGAGCCGGGTTTACCGTTGTCGGAGCATTCGTCATTGGGTCACTACCCGACTGCGTCTTCGGGAACGCAATGACTTCGCGAATGTTTTCTTCGCCAGCAAGAATGGCAACCAGACGATCGGTACCAAATGCGAAACCACCGTGCGGTGGAGCACCGTACTTAAACGGTTGCAAAAAGAATCCAAAGCGACGATCGGCGTCCTCGTCAGAAATACCTAACTGACGGAATACTCGGCGCTGCATTTCAGGCTCGTGAATCCGAATTGACCCTGACCCCAATTCCCAGCCGTTCAGTACCAAGTCGTATGCAAGTGCGCGCACTGACATTGGATCTGATTCAAGTCGCTCAATATCTTCAGGGTGTGGTTGACAGAACGGATGATGCCCAGGTTGAGGTTTGCCAGTTGTGGCATTAATGCCAACGAACAGCGGGAAGTCAATAACCCACACGTAGCGATATGGACCTTCGTGCACTGGCGGACGACCGATGTCGTTGCGCAGGGTGCCGAGCACATCACAAGTCGTTGACCATGTGTCTGCAACCAACAGCAGAAGATCTCCAGGTTGTGCACCCATCGCCGCAACGAGCGAAGCGCGTTCTGCATCGGACAAGAACTTGGCAACTGGTGAATCAAGTACCAGACCCTCGCCCACCTTCATCCAGACCAAGCCCTTTGCGCCAATTTGCTTCGCACGGTCGGTAAGTGCATCAAGTTTGTTGCGACCATAGGACGCAGCATCTGGATACGTTGCGGCATCAACACGCAATCCCTTAATGGATTCTGCTTGAGCAAAGGCTTTGAACTCGGTACCAGCAAACACACTGGTGAGTTCAATAAGTTCCATGCCAAAACGCATGTCGGGCTTATCGAGACCGAAGCGATTCATTGCATCGAGCCAAGTAATTTGCTCAATCTGCGGTGGGCGCTCACCCAACACCGCTTCTGCCGCAGCCATCACAGCTTCGCTAATTGCACCAAGCACGTCGTCTTTCGTAACGAAACTCATCTCGGCATCGAGCTGCATGAATTCGTATTGGCGATCGGCGCGCAAGTCTTCGTCGCGCAAGCAACGAGCAATTTGGTAATAACGATCAATACCAGCAACCATGAGCAATTGCTTCCACAACTGTGGCGACTGGGGCAACGCGTAAAACGAACCTGGTTCTTTACGCGATGGAACCAAAAATTCGCGAGCACCTTCAGGGGTGCTTGGCATGAGGAATGGGGTTTCTACTTCAACAAAATTCTGCGATTCCATGGCGCGACGAATTGCGGAGTTGACTTTTGCGCGAATGCGTAGGTTGCGCTGCATACGCTCACGACGAATGTCGAGGTAGCGATACTTCAGGCGAACATTTTCGTCTACATCATCGGCGCGAGCATCAATAGGAAACGGTGGTGCTTCTGCAGAATTCAGAACAACAACTTTGCAATCGGTCAATTCAACCTCACCTGTTGCCAGGTTGGTGTTTACTGTGCCTTCAGGACGTGCCTGTACGCGACCCGTAATTTGCACTACCCATTCGGACCGAACATCGGTTTCGTTGTCGACAACGCACTGCACCACTCCGCTGTAATCGCGAACATCCAAAAAGGCGAGGTGTTCACCGTGCTCACGACGGCGAGCAATCCAGCCACATACCGTGACGGTGTTGCCAATGTGCTCAGCCCGCAGGCCACCGCATAGCTGGGTTCGGAGTGACGTTGATTCGCCTAAAGGCTGCAATGGAGACGACATGAGGCTTACAGCCTAGTTTGCAGAACGAATTTTGCTGACCTCATTTTGGATTGCAGAAACAAGATCCTCGCGATTCACGCTGTACTGCTCGCCCGAATTCATCGGTCGAATGACCACTTGACCGGCGTCCAATTCATTTGACCCAATAATGATGGCCACTTGCGCACCACTGCGATCGGCCGCTTTCATTTGCGCCTTCATACTTCGATTGTCAAAAGCGCGGTCGGCGCCAATGCGCGCCATACGCAATTGATTACACACAAGCGATGCTTCCTGGCCACCTGTCGTGTCGACAACGAATGCGAACACATCAGTATTTGGGGCGTGAAACACTTGCTCCGCGTCGCACGCCAACAACGTTCGATCAAGCCCAAGTGCAAAACCAATTCCTGCTGTTGCTGGACCGCCAAGCTCTTCCACCAGTCCGTCGTAGCGTCCGCCACCGCCAATTGCAGTGTGGGCAGCGGTTAGCGCCGTGCTCACAAATTCAAACGTGGTGCGGCGGTAATAGTCAAGACCGCGCACCAATCGGTCATCAATGACGTATTTGATATTCATCGCATCTAATGCAGCAAGCACTGCTGCAAAGTGCTCACCTGCAGTTGGGCTGAGATAATCGCGGATGCGAGGAGCGTTCGCAATGATCTTTTGGTCCTCACGACGTTTTGAATCGAGTACGCGCAATGGGTTCTTTGTCAGAGTGACTTGTGAATCCTCAGACAACTCGCCCACATGCGATTCGAAGTAGGAGCGCAGAACATCAGTGAATCGTTGGCGGTCTCCAGCATCACCCAACGAATTAATTGAAAGTTGTACTTCCTTTAGCCCTAAGCGATCATAAAACTGCGATGCAAGAGCAATGACTTCAGCATCAAGATACGGATCTTCAACACCAAGAACTTCCAAGCCCACCTGATCAAACTGGCGATACCGACCTTGCTGCGGTTTCTCGTAGCGAAAGTTTGGACCCGCATACCACACCTTCCATGGTGTGGTTGGTCGGTGCTGAACGAATGCGCGACACACACTCGCTGTTTGCTCAGGACGCAGTGCAATTCGGCGACCGCCCTTGTCTTCGAAGTCGTACATCTCCTTCGTCACGACATCGGTTGCCTCGCCAAGTCGCAAGAACACTCCAAGGTCTTCAAACATTGGAGGGATGATGAGTCCGTAGCCAGCCTCTTCTACAACTCCGGCAAACACGTCTTGGAACTTGCGCCAACGGGCCGCATCAGGAGTCAGAATGTCCCGTGTTCCGGGGCTAGTAGAAAACGAACTCACGCGAGAACATTAGACGCTGGATGATCGCCAGCCATGACTCGGTATGCGTCGTACACCGAATCGATGCGCTTAATCGTGCGGAGCACAGACTGCAAATGACTCGGGTCAGCAAACTCAAATTCAAAACGCATACGGGCCACTCTGTCGGCTCCGGTATTTGTCGAACATGAAACGATATTGACGTGCTCTTCGCTGAGGGCATTGGCAACGTCTCGCAATAGGCGCGAGCGATCTATCGCCACCACCTCAACGGCAGCCACATACGTTGCATTATGAACACTTCCCGCCCACTCAACGTCGACCATTCGGCCTGTGTTTTGGCTTGCAGCCGATATCGCATTTGAGCAATCTGCGCGGTGCACGTTGACCACTAGGTCTACCGTGAGGAAGCCGATGATCTCATCACCCGGCACTGGTGTGCAGCACTTTGAGAGGCGAACGATGGTGCCCGACATTCCTTCTACATGAACACCTGATACTTGCTCAGTGGTATTTCCTGCATCGAGGCGCATACCAACAGAAAGTTGCTCACCAAACCCACCATCGCGCATGAGTCGACTGATGCGTCCTGCCATTGCTTCTGCAGATACGTGACCTTCGCCAATTGCTCGGAACAACGTCGCGTCGTCTGCATAGTTCATTGCCTCGCGCTCTTGCGCAAATACTTCAGATGACAGCACACGCTGAACAGGTAAACCATGCTTTCGCATGTGCTCAACCAAATCGTCACGCCCTGTATCCACCAGGTCTTCCATGCGCTCACGCGAGAACCACTGCTTGATCTTGCTTTTCGCTTTCGGCGAGACAACGAAATTTGCCCACTCCTCAGAAGGTGCAGCATCCTCGGCAGTTGACGTGAGGATTTCACATGTGTCGCCAGAATTCAAACGCGAATCTAATGACACAAGTCGACCATTCACTCGTGCACCAATACATGTGTGACCAACCTCGGTGTGCACGCCGTAAGCAAAGTCAATTGGCGTTGCATCCAGAGGCAGTGCAATCACTCGCCCTTTCGGCGTGAACACAAACAGTTCGTCCTGCTCAAGGTCTGTCTTCAGACTCTCCAGGAATTGACGCGGGTCTGAAACTTCGTCTTGCCAATCGATGATGCGGTTGAGCCAGTCAATGTCCGTACTTGCAACACCATCTTTATACGACCAGTGCGACGCCACTCCCCACTCTGCCCGCTGATGCATATCGCGCGAACGAATTTGCACTTCAATTGGTTTGCCGCCTGGCCCGATCACCGTGGTGTGCAACGACTGATACAAGTTGAACTTCGGCATTGCGATGTAGTCCTTGAATCGACCAACTACCGGTTTCCACTTACCATGTATCGCGCCAAGCGCTCCGTAGCAATCCTTTACCGAGTCAACGACGATACGAATGGCCATGAGATCAAAAATCTCGTCAAAGTCTCTGCCCTTCTGCACCATTTTTTCGTACAGACTCCACAGGTGCTTTCCGCGGGCGGTGAGCTCAGCATTGATGTTCACGGCATTAAGCCATGTATTCACCTGACCGAGAGCCTTTGCCAAGTACACGTCACGCTCGGGAGCACGAATCGAAACCAAATAATCAAGCTCTGCGTATCGTTTTGGAAACAAAGCGGCGAATGACAAATCTTCCAACTGTTGCTTCATTTCCTGCATGCCCAGTCGATGCGCAAGCGGAGCATAAATATCAAGAGTCTCTTGCGCGATGCGACGCTGCTTATCAACTGGCGCCGACGCAATAGTTCGCATGTTGTGCATGCGATCGGACAACTTAATGATTAGCACTCGCATGTCTTTGGCCATTGCAACCAGCATTTTGCGCATGGTTGCTGCCTGCTGTGCTTCACGCGAATCAAACTGCAAACGCTCGAGTTTGGTGAGCCCATCAACAATCCCCGCTACTTCAGCACCGAAACGTGCCTCCACATCGGCAAGCGTGATTTCCGTGTCTTCAACAGCGTCATGCAACAGTGCCGCAACAAGCGAAACCTCATCAAGACCAATTTCGGCAACAATACGTGCAACAGCAATTGGGTGACTGATGTACAACTCGCCACTCATGCGGGACTGATGGCTATGAGCTGCGCTCGCCATCTCATAAGCAGCATTAATGAGTGAAACGTTTCCTTTTGGGTTACGTCGCTTGTATGCCGAAAGCAATGGCACCAAATCTTCGACTACCGCAGATTGATTCCTTCGCCATGGAAGAACTCGCGACGTCGTGCTCATAGGGAGCGATCCTTATCTGCGTTGTTTTTTGCGCGGACGTGGTGGGTGGCTAAGAACTGCGGTTACCGAAGCAGCTTCACGTGTGGTTGTCTCTGTAGCCCCTGATTCAGTTGAATCTGCGGACACCACACGACTTGGTTTCTTGCCAGAGTTAGCGATGCGTGACATCTCTTCGCCAAGATGCAACTCATTTGCTAATGGCGCAAACTTCGTTTCGCGTGTTTTCAAAATTCCGAGCAATGGTGTTGCAATATAAATTGACGAATACGCACCAAGTGCCATACCCACCAACAAGGCCAAAGCGAACTCTTGCAACGCAACTGCTCCGAGAATCCATGATCCAAGGATCAGCAAAGAAAGAACCGGCAGCACTGCTGCCAACGAAGTATTTATCGAACGCATCAACACCTGGTTCATTGACACATTGGTGATATCCCCGTAAGACACCCGCGAAGCCGAGTACTTCTTGGTGTTGTCGTGCACTTTGTCGAACACCACGATGGTGTCATACAACGAAAAGCCCAAGATGGTGAGAAATGCGATAACGGTTGCTGGAGTTACCGAAAGACCAAGCACCGAGTACACACCAACGCTGATCAATACGTCGTGAGCCATCGCCGCGATTGCAGAAACTGCCATTTTCCATTCGAATCGCCACGAGATGTACATCGACACCACAAGGAAGAAGACCAGCAACGCTCGCACTGCTTTTTCGGTAATGCTGCGCCCCCAAGATGAGCTGACAAGGGCGACGCTGACATCGTCAACTTTCACTGATGCTTTTTCTGCGAGGGCACTTTGTACTGCTGTGGTTACAGCTTCGGTCTCAGCACCAACTTGAACACGAATACGTTCACCATCAGATCCGTTGAGAACCTGAATCTTCGCATCGGACGATTCGACGCCATTTGCGTCAAGCACGGCTTTCGCATCTTCAATGGTGAGCGATTGCGCCGGAACTTCCCATGCCACGCCGCCTTCGAAGTCCATTCCTAAATTCAGCCCACGAGTGGAAAGCGACAGCACAGTGATCACCATTAGCGCGATGGAGAACCCAAAGCCCAACCACCTGCGTCCAAAGAAGTTGAATGTGGTTTCACCACGATAGAGACGCCCCATTCCTCCGCTCATACGGTTGCCTCCTTCGGAACTACTACTCCAAGAACATTTCGACCTGCCATGAACTTTGATCGCGCAAGCAACAAAATCGCTGGTCGAGTGAAGAGATACGCCACGAACACGTCGATCAATGTTGACAAGCCAAGGAAGAATGCGAACCCGCGCACCGAACCAACTGTCAATTGCCACAGAATGATCGCGCCGATAAACGAGACCGTGTCGGCTGCCAAAATGGTTCGCCATGCCGATGCAAAACTGCGCTGTGCTGCCCCGCGCATCGTTTTGCCACTGACCAACTCGTCTTTCAGCCGTTCAAACAGCACCACATACGAGTCGACGGTGACGCCGATGGATACCACAATTCCTGCCACACCAGAAAGCGTGAGTGCGAGACCATTTGTTTTTGACAGATACGAGATGACGCTCCACAACAGCGAACCCGAGATGACAAGACCGCTAATGACGACGATGGTCAAGAGTCGATAGTAAAAGAAGAAAAACAGCATCACCAACAACACGCCGACCAAACCAGAGATGAGCGCTGCTCTCAGAGAGTCTTTACCCAACGTTGGAGAAACAGTTTGCACAGTGGCAACAGCAAACTTGACTGGCACAGCACCAAACTCAAGAATTTTCGCCAAGTCACGAGCCTCTGCTTCAGTGAAGTTGCCAGAAATCTGCACGGTGCCACCAGTGAAAACGGCCTGTTGCACAACGGGTGCTGAAATCACTTCGCCGTCAAGTGCAATTGCAATCTGACCAGTTGGGCACGTTGCATCTTTATTGAAACAGCGAGTCGACAAGGCGTTCCAGATGTCTTCGCCAGCCGAACCGTCCAATAGACCTACAACAACACTCCACGTTCCGTTATTAATTTCGGCTGTGGCGTCATTGCTGAACACCAAGCCAGAGGCGCCAGCAGGACCAGCTGAGTACACATCGCCGTTCCTTCCGAGCAACACAACGGAAGCATTTGGATCATTCGCATCTTGGTTAGCCAAAATTTCTGCGAGCGAAGGCGTAGAACTTTGCGTTGCTGCGACAGTTGTTGGCGAGGAAGTAGTTGGCGGAACAGTCGTTGCAGCAACAA
>JBEAOI010000044.1:0-21147 GCA_041165005.1 Actinomycetota bacterium | reverse complement strand
ACGCATCAAAGTATCCGGCTGACAGCGCGTAAGTGCCGAGCATGATTCGACGCTTCACTTCTGCGCCGAAACCGGCTGCACGAGTTGCTCCATACATGGAGTGCAGGTCGCCCGTTTCTACGCGCATTCCAAAACGAACACCGTCGTAACGAGCCAAGTTGCTGCTTGCTTCTGCAGGTGCAACTAAGTAGTACGCCGTGAGGCAATACGACAGCGAAGGCAATGAAATGTCAACGATGGTTGCTCCTGCTGCTTGCAACGCAACATATGCGGCATCCATTCGTGCAAGCACTTCTGGTTCACAACCATCTGGCATGTCTGCAAGACGACCAATGCGCATGCCTTTCACGCCTTGACCAAGCACGCTGGTAAGCGAAGGCATTGGCTGCGGCAATGAAGTGGAATCGAGCGGGTCGTGGCCACCAATGACTTCCATCATCAATGCAGCATCAGCGACCGTGTGCGTGAATGGACCTACTTGGTCAAGGCTGCTTGCAAACGCAACGATTCCTTGGCGACTGACAAGACCATACGTTGGCTTCACACCAACAAGTCCACACAGCGATGCAGGCTGACGAATACTTCCGCCCGTGTCGCTACCCAAACTTGCTGCAGCAAAACCTGCGGCAACTGCAGCAGCGCTGCCACCACTTGAACCACCAGGAACGCGCGATGTGTCGAGCGGGTTTTTCGTTGGGCCGAATGCGGAGTTCTCGGTGCTTGACCCCATTGCAAATTCGTCCAGGTTGGTTTTGCCAACCATGACGGCGCCAGCCTGCTGCAAGCGTGTCACCACTGTTGCGTCGTACGGCGGCTTCCAACCTTCAAGAATCTTTGACGAGCACGTGGTTTCAATTCCACGCGTGCACATGTTGTCTTTCAGCGCAACTGGAACACCAGCAAGTGGTCCAACTGGTTTTCCAGCTTTGATATCGGCATCAATTTGTTGTGCGGTTGCACGAGCCTGCTCGGTTGTCACCAAGTTAAATGCGTTGATTTCACCTTCACGCTCAGTGATACGTGCAAGGTGCTGTTCCAGCACCTCAACAGCAGAAGTTTTGCCCGAAGCAATATCGTGAGCAATATCAACAACAGTGGCGAATTGCTTCGTCATTATTGTTCACCCAGCCCAAGCGATGGTGGGACACGGAAACGACCGTCTTCGGCAGCAGGTGCAGCAGCCAATACTTCGTCGCGGTCAAGACCAGTAACAACAACATCTTCACGGAACACGTTCTTCAACGGAAACGGTTGCGCAAGTGGCTCGACATTGCTGAGGTCGAGTTTGTCGATGTCGGCAAAGTGGTCGAGCATGCCGGAAAGCTGACTGGTCATCAGAGCCAATTCGTCATCGTTGAGATGCAGGCTGGACAACTTGGCAACCTTGGCTACTACTTCGGAGGTGATTCGTGCTGGGCTCGAACCTGACGACGGGGTGCTCACAACCCGTAATGCTATTGGCTAAGCGGGCAAATCAGATTTGCTGCGACGCGCCAGTGCCAACATGCTCACCGACACAATAAACACCACTAAGGACACCCACTGATTGAGTCGAAGCCCACCAGCCGAATGCGCTGGGTCGATGCGCAGCCCTTCAATGAAGAAGCGAAACAAGGTGTAGCCCGCTGTGTAATAGAGAAACAAATACCCAGGACGCGATACATGCTTATCAAGCAGTAGGAGCAATCCGCACAGCACCAAGCACGCAAGTGATTCATACAGAAATGTTGGATGAAACAACGTGCCTACTGGATAGCCAGCTTGTTTGGTGCGGAAATCAGAAACCTCTAACGCCCACGGCAGTGTTGTTGGTCGGCCAAAGAGTTCCTGATTAAACCAATTGCCCCAACGCCCAATGCTTTGTGCAAGAGGCAGTGCAGGTGCCACACACGTCAGCAACACCGACGTCGCAATACCACGTCTGCGACCTACCCAAATTCCTACAACAACACCCAAGAAAATGCCACCCCAAATTCCAAGACCGCCTTTCCAAATTTGGACAATGCGCTCTGGATGATCACTAAACAATTCCCAATCGGTAATGACGTGATAGATACGCCCACCAATAACTCCTGCTGGTACTGCCCACAATGCAATGCTGCTCATGTCTTCACGAGTACCAGCACCACGCTTTTCTAAACGTCGACCAGAAAGCCACACCGCAGCAACAACCCCGAGTGCAATCATTGCTCCATATGCGTTGAGCCTTAATGGACCAAGATTCAAAACTCCTGTACTAGGACTTGGAATGAGTGCAAGAAAATTCACTTAGGCAGTCACTTGCTTCGCGAACTCGAGAGCTTTTGCATTTATTGTTTCTTTTTCAACATCTTGTGTCGCAACGTGAAAACTTCGTTCAAGAATTACTCGCTCAATGCTTCCGGCGTACTTGCTTACCAAGAAATCGCTTTCCTTCGGGTTCACCACATGATCGTTTGTTGCGGTGAACAGCAGTAATGGAACTTTGATTGATCCGTACTTTTTTGACAATGGCTTCAAACCGTCGGCAAACAATGAAACTGCAGCAGCGAGTGGTGTTGCATCGTAGGAACTTTCTTTCACAGACGGATCTGAAATGTCGCTGCCAATTGCAGGCAATGATTTCTTTCCTGTTTTTACCGCAAGTCGAGCACCAGCAAGTTTTCCTGCAGACGATTTCGTCGTTGGATTAATGCACACAATTCCCGAGAGGTCTGAGTGTCGCGATGCAAGCCACAGCGTGATTGCACCACCCATTGATAATCCAACAACAACAATTTTGGAGCAACGTTTGCGAAGTTCGCTCAAAGCTTGCTCTGCATCGCGAGTCCAGTCGGCCCAGCGTGTGTCCATCATTTCAGCAACATCAGTTCCGTGGCCCGACAATCGTGGCAATTCAACATGAAAACCTGCTGCAGCGAATACTTCAGCGATCTCACGCATTGATGACGGATTACCCGTAAATCCATGCACAACGAGTGCGCCAACATTGCCTGTTCCTACGTGTGACCACGCTTCTGCACCTGGAATAACCGCGTACGACATACCTATCCCCCTTGTGCTGACGACGATAGTTCACACGGTGGTTGAATGAACTGGTGACTTCGTCCAAACGCAGAGTTGAATACTCCGCCGTTACCGCATTTGCGCCCGTTCTGGCCCTGTTTCCTGTGTGGTTAGCGGCAGTTGCATTGTTATGGATTCCTTGCAATTGGTTATTCGGAGTTCCATTCACACATTTTGCAATTGGTGAATTTCTCTTCGGAATTGTGCTCTTCTCGCGACCGGTACAACGACTGTTGTTTGTACGACTTCTTGGTGCACGCCAACCAACCGAAATTGAACGCACCAATCTTGAGTCAGCCTGGAAAGTTGTAGAACAACAAGCCGGTATTCGTCCGGGAAGATTCGTACTCTCTGTTGCAGATGTTGACGACATCAATGCGTTCGCATGTGGTGGACACATGTTGGTTGTGTCAGCGTTTTCGATTGAACACCTCACCGAAGATGAACTCACTGGAGTGTTGGCGCACGAACTCAGCCATCACCTAGGAGGACACACCGTTGCACTCACGGTTGCTCAGTGGATGAGCATGCCAATTCTTGGACTCGCCCAACTTGGAATTCGAGTACGCGATATTGGTCTGCGGATCTCAAAGCGACTTGAAGGGGAATATCCGACATTCAAACTTGTTGGCTGGATCATCAACGTTGTGCTCACTTCACTCTCACGTGTTTTACTCATCGGGTTTTTGTTGGCGCAATCCCTCGGTGAAATCGTTGGGCGTAGTGCAGAGTTTCAGGCAGACCGCCGCGCTTATTCGATGGGGTTTGGTCGCGAGTTGCGTTATGCACTTACGCGCGTTATTCATCGCACCCCAACAAGTGAGCCAACACGGTTCTTATCTCGCGTGCTGTTGTCACACCCGCCAGCAATTGACCGCGTGGCTCGGCTTGACGCAATGCTCAACGGGTAGCGTTACGAACGATGTCGGCCACTAGTTCCCCTACCGCGTTCTTGCAGGTTGCAACCGGCAAACCAGCAGACCACACACCTGTGTGGTTCATGCGCCAGGCAGGACGAAGCCTCCCTGAATATCGCGCAGTACGTGGCGAAGGCAGCATTCTTGACGCCATCAAGCAACCACGTTTGGCCGCAGACATCACCTTGCAGCCAGTTGCTCGATACGGCGTTGACGCCGCAGTGTTGTACAGCGACATTGTGGTTCCTGCACACGCAGTTGGGTTCGGTATTGATGTTGCACCAGGCACTGGCCCTGTTGCAGAAAAACCGTTTCGCACTGTCGCAGACTTGCAGCGACTTCGTCCGCTCGACCCCGAAGCCGACACACCATATGTATTAGAAACCGTGCGCATGCTTGCTGCCGAATTGAAAGTGCCGCTACTCGCATTTGCTGGAGCACCATTTACGGTTGGCAGCTACCTCGTTGAAGGCAAGCCAAGTCGCGATCACCTGGTTACGAAGCAAATGATGCGCGACGAACCAGAATTGTGGAATTCGCTCATGCAACGCATTGCAGAACATTCGGTTTCATCGATAGCAAGCCAGCTCAACGCTGGAGCGAAAGCTTTCCAATTGTTTGACTCATGGGCAGGAACACTTACTCACGAGGAGTACCGAACCATGGTGCTGCCACATTCGGCATATGTGTTTGCGCAACTTGCGAAGTCGCACCCACATGCTCCGGGAATTCACTTCGGTCTCGGTTGCGATCATCTCTTAGAAATGATGAAACAAGCCGGACCGCAGATCATTGGTTTGGACTGGCGAACATCAATTACTGATGCACGCCGTCGACTTGGTGCAGACACCATTGTGCAAGGAAACCTGAACCCTGAACTTGTGCTTGGCGATATTGCAACTGCAATTGCTGGCACCGATGCCGTACTTGCTGACAACGGCGGCAATCCTGGACACATTTTCAATCTTGGACACGGCGTGCAGCCACCTACAAACCCCGACGTGCTTGCTGCAATAGTTGAACACGTTCACAACACAACGAAACGATAAATAGATGAGCAACAAAACTGCTGTGCTACTGATGGCCTATGGAACACCACGGAGCTCAGAAGAAATTCTTCCGTACTACACCGACATTCGCCGTGGTCGACCACCAACCGAGGAACAACTCTCCGATCTCAAGGCTCGTTACGACGCAATCGGAGGAATCTCACCACTGGCTGCGCGCACTGAAGCACAACGCGATGCTTTGCAACGCGCATTAGACAATGTCGCCCCCGAAAAATTCACCGTGCAGTTGGGCTTGAAGCATGCTCACCCCATGATTGAAGAAACAGTCGATGATCTTGCGCGTCAAGGAATCACGAACATCGTTGCGCTCGTGCTCGCGCCACATTTCTCGTCATACTCAATTGGTCAATACGTTGGTCGCGCGAAAGCTGCAGCCGAGCCTCACGGCATCAACGTGGTTGGCATTGATTCATGGGCAATTGAACCAGCATTTATTGACTTTCTTGCATCAGATATGGCAGCGAAAAAAGCCGCCATGCCGGAGCGTACGCGTGTGTTGTTTACCGCTCACTCATTGCCACAACGCATCATTGATGGCGGCGACCCGTACCCGCACGAACTTCATGCAACAGCGACTGCAGTGGCAAACAAACTTGGATTAGCTGAAGGTGATGACTGGGCAATTGCATGGCAGTCAGCCGGCAGAACTCCAGAGCCATGGATTGGGCCAGACATTCTTGATGTGATCGACACCATTGCTGCCGACAAACAAGCAGATGGAGTGTTAGTGAGTGCGTGCGGTTTCGTTGCCGACCACCTTGAAGTGCTGTACGACCTCGACATCGAGGCCAAACATCGATCCGATCATCACGGACTCACGTTTGATCGCACCTCCTGTGTTAATGACGATGCGGTGGTAATGGCCGCGCTTGCTCAACGGGTACTTACCGCCGCACAATCATGACCGACAAGCACGTTGTCGTCATTGGTGCCGGCATCACTGGTCTTTCCGCTGCGTTACGCATTCTGAGTGAGCCAAACCCTCCTCGCGTCACCATCTTTGAATCGCTCAACCGAGTTGGTGGAGTTATTCACGCGTCTCCATTTGCTGGCATTGCATCGCTCGATGAATCAGCAGATGCGTTTCTCACCCGAACTCCTTCAGCAATGGATGTAATTAAGCAAGTCGGATTGGGTGACGCACTTACTTCGCCGGCATCGGGTGAGGCTTACATCTGGCAAAACGCTCTCCACCCCATTCCTCACGGAACCATGCTTGGAGTTCCTGGTTCACTTCGTGCAGCGTGGTCAACTCCCATCTTGAGCACAACCGGAAAGTTACGAGCATCACTTGAGCCGTTGCTACCGCGCGGCGTAGGTCGGAACACCGACAACTTAGGTACCGCAATACGCGCACGGTGTGGCAGCCAAGTTCTTGAGCGAATCGTTGACCCACTCGTTGGAAGCATCTACGCAACTGACACTGATGCCTTCAGTGTGAAGGGCATGCCACAGATTGCCGACTTGCTTGCGCAACCTCGCAGTCTGATGAGTTCGGTGAAAGATGCACTAACGAAACGCGTTGCTAGTGGACCAATTTTTGCTGCACCCCGCGCAGGCATGCACGCTTTCACTACTGCAATCGCTGAACGAGTCCAACAACTTGGCGGTGTAATTGAACTGTCTGCGCCGGTGCGCGCGATTGAACAACCAAAACGTGGTCAATACTTCATTCAGACCGACGATGGAACGGTGCTCTGCGATGCCGTAGTTCTGGCTTCTCCCGCACAACACAGCGCAACTCTTGTTCAGTCGCTCAGCAAAGACGCAGCATCACGACTCGCCGCTCGCGAGCATGCATCGGTGGTGATGATTGCACTTACTGTTCCACGCAACATGTGGCCACAGCACCTCACGGGCAGCGGATACTTGGTGCCAAAACCCGAACAAATTGCTATCACCGCAGTGTCGTTCGCTTCAAACAAATGGTCACACGTGCAAACCGCCGACAATTCGATGGTGCTGCGTGTCTCAATGGGACGCGATGGCATGCCCATGCATCATCTTGATGACGACACTCTGTTGAAGTTGGCCCTTGCCGACTTGTACTGGCATTTAGGCATTGAGTTCGCACCAACCGATGTACGAATTACTCGTTGGGTTGACTCTTTTCCGCAATATCGCCCTGGGCACTTTGAAGAAGTTGACAAACTTGAACACCTTTTTGATGTGTCTGCTCCTGGCGTGGTGTTTGCTGGTGCGAGTTATCGCGGAATTGGCATTCCTTCGTGCATTGCAGATGCAAATCGTGCAGCGGCACGCGTACTTGCCAAGATTGACGCATGACCCCGAGCAGTAATCGAGCCCGCTATTTTGCGGCACTTGGCTCGGGCGCCCTCGTTGCCTTCAGTCTTCCACCGTGGGGTTGGTGGCCACTTGCTTTCATTGGCATTGCGATCTTTGCGCGCATCACTACAGGTGGTACAACTCGCAAGCGCACTCAGTTTTTACTCGGCACTGTTTTTGCGTTCGGTTGGTTCGCACCAGGTATGTGCTGGATGTGGTTTCTCACGCCACCGGGATATGTCATTGCAGTAATCCTGTTTGCTGCATTCCATGGTGTTGCTTCAGTCGTTGGGTCGCGCAGCATGTATCCACTCGTTGCTCTTCCTCTTGCACACGCATTGGCTGAAGCCTTCCGTTTCTCGTTTCCGTTTGGTGGAGTCCCTCTTGCATCGCTCGCCATCTCTCAATCTGCGTCACCACTGGTTGGCATAGTGCGCATTGGTGGACCGCTGCTGCTTACTTTCTGCGTTCTGCAAATTGGATTCGCGTTGTCGCAACTTGTCGTAGCGCCAAAAATGAAACATGTCGCCGTGTTTAGCGCGATCGTTGCTCTTATTGTGTGTGCAGGTGTCATCGCCCCGAAAGGTCGCGACACAGGTGAGACGCGAACGATTGCAGCAGTGCAAGGCGGCGGACCACAAGGAACGCTCGCCATCAACACGAATCCACGCGATGTTGTTGAGCGTCACCTCGCCGCAACGCGCGCCATCACCAGCGAAAACCTCGACATGGTCATCTGGCCAGAAAACGTCATTGATGTAGCCGACTTCTACGACAGCGTTGAACGCATTGAGATTGCAGAACAGGCAGCGCGACTAAATGCGCCATTTGTTGTTGGCATTACTGAAGACATGAATGCGCGATACTTCACGAATGCGCAGATTGTGGTGAATGAAGACGGAACACTTGGTGATCGCTATGACAAAGTTCGTCGTGTTCCATTTGGAGAATTTGTTCCACTTCGCGGGCTGCTCGAAACACTTGGCGCTCCTGTAGACAGAATTCCTCGCGACGCACTAGCAGGCTCAGACATCGCACAACTACAAGTTGAAAACACCACAATTGGCGTAGTTATTTCGTGGGAAGTGTTTTTTAGTGGTCGCGCAAACGAAGGTGTCGAAGCTGGTGGTTCAGTGCTTGTGAATCCAACGAATGGATCGAGCTACACAGGAACCATTTTGCAAACGCAACAAATTGCTTCGTCGCGACTGCGCGCAATTGAAAACGGACGATGGCTAGTGCAGGTTTCACCAACAGGGTTCTCTGCATTCATCTCGCCGACTGGTGAAGTATTCGATCGCACTGGAGTAAGCGAACAACGAGTGCTTGAACGCACCGTTAATTTGCGCTCAGGTAGAACGGTGTATTCAAATCTTGGCGACCTGCCGTTTATTGTGCTGATGGTTGCAGTATTGGGTTCACTTGCATTTATTGCCCGCAAACGCAGACTTTCCGACCTGTCGTAGAAAGTTACTCACAGGTAGGCTGAAAGCCTTATGTCGTTGCCGTTTGACCCCAACGGCCCTCTGCGCATTGCCTACCTCACCTATCGAGGAAAGCCTCATGTTGGCGGACAGGGCGTATACACACGACATCTCACCAAGGCGTTGGTTGACCTTGGTCATCACGTTGAGGTGTTTGGTGGTCAGCCGTACCCCATTCTTGATTCGCGCGTTCCTTTGCATAAGTTGCCAAGCCTTGACATATTTAACGATCAATACCCTGGTCGATTTCCTGCATATTGGGAAATCAAAGACTGGCCAAGTTTTGTTGAGACAGCACAGTTTTTGAAGGGAACGTTTGGCGAGCCGCGTGCATTCAGCATTCGTGCGTACAACGAACTCAGCAAGCGAGTGAACGACTTTGATCTTGTGCACGACAACCAATGCTTGGGTTACGGAATTCTCAAAATTGAAAAGAAAATTCCCACCATCGTCACGTTGCACCACCCCATAACCAAAGATCGCAAGTTGGAAATGGAACACACCAAGACGTGGTTCAAGCGTCGAGCAATTAGCCGCTGGTATTCGTTCGTCAATATGCAAGGAAAAGTTGCGAGCAAAATGCCGCGCGTTGTTGTGGTGAGCGAAAACTCCATTGCCGACATTCACACCGATATGAAGGTGTCACTCGACAGAATGAAGCTTGTGCCGGTGGGAGTTGACCCCGATCTCTTCACACCGCTTCCGCACATTTCGCGAAAGCCAGGACACCTCATCACCACTGCATCGGCAGACGTTGCGCTGAAAGGTTTGTCGTATCTGCTTGAAGCACTCGCAAAAATTCGCACAGAACGCGACGTGCACCTCACCATCATTGGTCGCCCGCGTGAAGGCGCAAATGCCGACCTCATTCGCAAGCTAGGTCTGACCGATTGCATCACTCACGTTTCAGGAGTAAGTGATGAACGCATTGTTGAGTTGTACGCCGAGAGCGAACTTGCCGTAGTGCCAAGCCTGTACGAAGGGTTCAGCCTTCCCGCGATTGAAGCGATGTCAACAGGTATTTGCTTAGTGGCAACAACCGGAGGCGCATTGCCAGAAGTAACGGGTGCAGATAACGACACGGTCTTGTCGTGCCCAGCGGGAGACGCAGAAGCACTCGCAGCTTCAATTCGCCGCGGTCTTGATAATGCCGAATTACGCAATCGAGTCGGTGCAGCAGGTCGAGCACGAGTTGTGGAACGTTGGAGTTGGAAACATTGCGCACAACTCACGGTTGATCAATATCGAGAAGTGCTGAGCATGCCCCACAACGTGGAAAAGCTTCGTAAACGGGATGCCAAATAGCCAATGTTGACCGTACGTTTTGACAAATTGCCAGTTGGCCCAGGGTCCATGTTTTTGGATGCCGGTGCGGGGTTTGGCCGACACGCTTTTGAAGCAGCGCGACGCGGAGCACGTGTTGTTGCGCTTGACTACGCCGAAGAAGAAACCACAGTTACTCGCGCAACATTTGCTGCCATGTTTGAAGCAGGAGAAATCAAGTCGGAGAATCTGGTTGCTGTGCTGCGCGGTGACGCAACTCGACTTCCATTTGCCGATGACACATTTGACTGCATCGTGACATCTGAAGTACTTGAACACATTCAAAACGATGTTGCAGCACTACACGAGCTATCTCGGGTACTAAAACCAGGTGGCGTTCTTGCTGCAACTGTGCCTTCATGGTTTCCCGAAAAGATCAACTGGATGTTGTCAGACGAGTATCACGCGCCATTCGTACAGGGTGGTCACGTGCGCATCTATTCAGGTACCGAGCTGAAGGCCAAACTGCGCGCCGCTGGACTTGTTGTTCAAGACGAACACCGTGCTCATGGTTTGCATTCTCCATATTGGTGGCTGCGATGCGCAGTTGGGCCGGCACGCGAAGACAACAAGTTTGTGAATGCATATAAAAAGTTTTTGGAGTGGGACATCGTCTCTGCACCAACACTTACCCGCACGCTAGAAAAGGTTTTGGCTCCAGCGCTTGGCAAGAGCTACATCGTGTATTCGCAAAAGCCTGGCCGCGCATCATGATTTTTCCTGGCCAAGCCAATGATGAACTTGTCGACATCATCACCACCGACGAACTCGTAGCAACTGCAAACACCATTGCTGCCTTGCAGCTTCCAAACGGAATGATCCCATGGTTTCCAAACGGTCACTGTGACCCATGGAACCACGTTGAGACTGCGATGGCCCTCGACGTAATGGGCATGCACGATGAAGCACGACGTGCATATGCATGGCTCGCCGACATTCAACGCCCAGATGGCAGCTGGCACAACTACTACATGCCAGATGGTTCGCTTGAAGACGCCAAACTCGACACCAACGTGTGTGCCTACATTGCAACAGGAATTTGGCATCACTACCTCGTCACTTCAGACGAAGCGTTTATACGCGTGATGTGGCCAACAGTGAAACGTGCGCTCACCTGGGTGCTTGGCATGCGTAAAGACGATGGAACGATTCTGTGGGCATGCGAAATTGATTCGCGTCCGTGGGATTATTCGTTGCTTACTGGTTCTTCTTCTATTCGCCACGCTCTTCATTCGGGAGCAAACATTGGGGCAATCATTGGCGAAAACCAGCCAGAGTGGCGAGCAGCAGCAGACACAATTGACCACCTGATTGGCACAGATCAAACTGTTTTTGAGCCAAAACTGCGCTGGGCAATGGACTGGTATTACCCCGTGCTAACTGGCGCAACCATTGGATCAGAGGCAAAAACTCGCCTACTGAATAAATGGGACGAATTCATCATTGATGGACGTGGTGTGCGTTGCGTAAACGACGAAGACTGGGTGACCGCAGCGGAAACAGCCGAATGTTCACTTGCCCATGCTGCCGCGGGAGAAATTGAAAAGGCAAAAGAGTTGCTGTCATGGACCCGCGCGCATCGCAATGACGATGGCTCCTACTTCACAGGAATTGTTTACCCGAGCCGAATAGTGTTTCCAGCAGACGAACGAAGCGCATACACCGCTGCTGCGGTAATTCTTGCTGCAGATGCAATTTCGCAAGCAACACCTGCGAGCAAATTGTTTCTGAGCAGCACAGTTTTTGATTGATTCGCTACTTAAATCGCTATTTCACTCGTTGCAATATGCGCAATGACCCCGTGCACGAGGTTTCAACAAACTTTCCAGAATTGATTGCAGCGAGATAGATCTCTTCGTACGGCGCTTGACCACCGAGTGCTGGGTCAGTGAATACGTCGTGAATAGCAAGTGTTCCGCCAATCGCAACATGGGGTGTCCACGCCACGTAATCATTTCGCGCAACTTCGCGTCCGTGTCCGCCGTCAATAAACAACATGCCGATTGGCTCACTCCAAGACGCTGCAATGACGGGTGAATCGCCCACAACTGCTTTGACTACTGACGTGAGATTCGCACGTTGCATCGTGTGCTCAAAGTGCGGAAGTGTGTTCAAACGACCCGTCGCCGGATCGACCAATGTTTGGTCATGCCATTCCCAGCCCGGCTGATTTTCTTCCGAACCACCATGATGATCAACGGCATGTAACACGGTGTTTGACATCCGCGCGGCCTCACCAAACCACACAGTGCTTCTTCCGCAATACGAACCAATTTCAACAAATGGCAGGGTTGGGCAATTCGCCCCAGCGCTTAAAGCGGCTGCGAATAGAGCATCGCCTTCGTTTTCAGGCATGAATCCCGTGGTGCTCAATGCAATTTCTCGCAGTACGCCACTCAACTGTGTCACAACATTTCACGCTACAACAGTTCGATACGCGGTCTCTTAACTGGCAACATAGAGGCATGGCTTCCCCCCTTCAAGACCTTGTCACCCTGCTCGACCTCGAGGCAATTGAGGTCAATATTTTTCGCGGACAATCACCTGACGAAAATCGACAACGAGCTTTCGGTGGACAAGTTGCTGGCCAAGCACTCGTTGCTGCATCACGCACCATTGACGAACCAGGTCGTCATGTGCACTCGTTGCATGCGTACTTTCTGCGCGCAGGCGACCCTGGTGTGCCAATTTTGTATGAAGTAGATCGCATTCGCGATGGCAAGAGTTTTTCAACGCGACGAGTTGTAGCCATTCAGCATGGAAAAGACATTTTCAATTTGCATGCAAGCTTCCAAAAGCACGAAGAAGGTTTGGAACATCAAATCTCCATGATGCAAGGTACGACTGAGCCCGAATCACTTCCCGATTTCAAAACTCGAATGGAGCCGTACAAGGACAAACTCGGTGATTGGTATGACCGACCACGTCCGATTGACCAGCGTTATGTTGACGGCGACCCATTCCGTCGTAGAGGAAACCCCTTGCCTGGCCAACGTGTGTGGATTCGGGCCGATGGCACGTTGCCCGACGACAACGTGTTGCACGCGTGCATTGTTACCTATGCCAGCGATATGACCCTGCTTGACACCGCGTTGCTTCCCCACGGATTGGCATGGACCGACGGTTCAGTACAAATGGCCAGCCTGGACCACGCCATGTGGTTCCATCGCCCGTTTCGCGCTGACGAATGGTTGCTGTATCAGCAGTCGTCAATCTCTACCTCTGGGTCGCGCGGACTAGCGCAAGGTCACATCTTCACCAAAGACGGCAAACTCGTGGTCACCGTGGTGCAAGAGGGACTGACGCGACTCGCTAAATAGCTAGCGACGTGAGTCAGCTGAAGGACGCGTCGCCGTTAACGGCGTGAGTCCATGAACATGCCGCGGAGGGCAGAGAAGTTTTCAACGCAGTGTCCTGCACCCAAAACCACAGCCTCAAGCGGCTGGTCGCTCATATTCACCGGCACTCGAGTATCGCGCTCAATGCGTTCTGCCAGCCCGCGAAGCAATGCGCCACCACCAACCAAATACATACCTCGAGTGAGGAAGTCTTGCGACAACTCCGGTGGCGCCACCGCCAAACAACGGACCACTGAAGCCACCATTTGCGCAACTACGTCTTCAATGGCCTCACGAATTTCCTGTGCAGTCAAAATAACGGTCTTTGGTAAACCACTCACCAAGTCGCGACCGCGAACTTCTGCGTCGCGATCTTCCGCAGTTGCCATTGCACTGCCAATACTGATCTTGATTTCTTCTGCTGTCCGTTCACCAATTGCTAAACCATGTTCGCGACGAACGTGACTTTGAATTGCAGCATCAATATCAAAACTTCCAACGCGAACTGCTTCAAGTGCAACAATTCCGCCCAGCGAAATAACTGCAGTTTCAGTTGTTCCACCACCAATGTCAATCACCATGTTGCCAACTGGTTCGTTGATTGGAAGGTCTGCACCAATTGCGGCGGCCATCGGTTGTTCCAACAACTGCGCATCAGCTGCACCAGCACGACGTGTTGCATCCGTTACTGCGCGACGCTCGACTTCTGTAATTGCCGACGGCACACAGATCAATACTTTTGGTCGCGAAAAACGCGATACACCTGCACGTTGCAACAGCAGTCGAATCATCTTTTCTGTAATTTCAAAGTCGGTAATTGCTCCGCCACGTAGCGGTCGTACCGCAACGATGTAACCAGGTGTTCGGCCGATCATTCCCCATGCTTCTTGCCCTGTTGCGAGCACCTCGCCCGTTTTGCGATTAACCGCAATAACCGAGGGTTCATTGATCACAATGCCCCTGCCCTGCATGTACACCAAGGTGTTTGCGGTGCCAAGGTCGATGGCTAAGTCACGTGCCATATTGAATTACCGCCTCTGTTGCCGATCGCGCGATTCCTGTAATTGCTGGCGTAAATGTGCCCGCGAATCATCAGAAAGTGCGTCTAAGTGCCTGTGAAATGCTGCCATTCCATTGTTCTTATTCACTCGTTGACCTTCTTGCCATACCAAGTACGCAAGTGTCAACGCCGAAACAACAGAAATCGCCGCAAACAAAATTGTGAGTGGTGCCATTGCGATCATGAAAGCGACTTCGATTTCGTCATCTCATCAATTGTCGTGATGTGTTGTGCACTTCGCGCCCAATCACCACCGTCGCCCCACGACTCATGTTTCCAAATTGGAACAGTTGACTTCAATGCATCAATTCCAAATCGTGCAGCTTCAAATGCAGCAGGTCGATGTGGCGACGACACCACTACCAACACAGACGATTCGGTGAGTTGCAATTCACCAATTCGATGTAACAGGGCCACACGACCAATGTCTGACCACTGCCGGCGCATCTCTTCAACAATTGCAACGCACTTTGGTACAACTTCTTCTTCATATGCTTCGTAAGTAAGCGTGCGAACATCAGTGCGACCTTCTGAATGGTCACGCACCGTTCCCGAAAACACCACAACCGCCCCACAACTTGGCAACAGCGCCCAGTCATAGGCTGCACCGACCTGCAATGGCTGCTCGGTGAGCTCAATCCATGTGTCGCCGTTATGGAGATTTCGGCGCTCGGTCACGGGTTCATCGTATCCGAGGTGGGCGACGTGCCTTGCGAAGTTGACATGACTAACCTTCGCCTCGTGTCAAACAATCACCACGACGATGAACACTCGGAGAATTCCGATCCATCAGGTGAAATTATTTTCAATGCGCCACTTCCACCGTACGAAAGGCAGTGGCGGCACCCAAGCGAAGTCGCGGAACAGGTGCAACTGTTAACTCCAGAGCCACGCCTTCCGTCGCGCACTGTGCGGTCAATTGCCACGTATGCAGCGGCCACCAGTTTCGTCGTCTCCCTTGTGCTGCTCTGGGTGGTAACCCCCCGCTCAAACACATCGGTTCCCGCAGTCGCCAAACGAACCGTGCTCGTGCCAACTCAACGACAAGCCACCCGAACACCCCTTGCCCTTGGAACCATGTCTTCTGATGACGACTTTGTGATTCCACTCACTTCAACTGGATACTTCGTTGGCAGCGGCGAAGGGCTTTTACCGAACGACGAAGTCGAAGCTCGGTTCACTGATGGAACCACGGTGCTGCTGCGAGTTCTTGAAGTCGATTCCAGTACTGGAGTCGCTTGGATGCATTCGGTTGATTCATCTACCCATCGATTCATCAACCTTGCACAAAACCTCACACCACCATCAACAGCGCTGAGCGAAATGAGTCAGGGTCAGCATCTCTATATCGCTTCGCCCTCTGAAGGAATAAGTGACGCGCGAATTGCTATTACATCTGCACATTCAACACAGCGAAACCTCTGGCCGATTGATTACTTTATGCACGACCATTGTCGAGGAGCTGCCCTCAATTCCTTGCAACAACTCATTGGTTGGTGTGTCGAGTTAAATGGAGCACATTGGGTAGTTCCCACTCGTCAATTGGTTGACGTGCTCCATAGGCTGGAAAGCAATGTCGGACAGCCCTAACGAGAACCCATTTTCAGGATTGCCATTCTTTGGAGATATGGCAAAAGCCATGAGTTCTCAGGGTCCATTGCAATGGGATGTGGCACGCCAAACGGCAATGATGACGGCCCTTTCTGGTAACTCCACCGAACCAAACGTAGACCCAGCCGCCAGGGTGGGCATCGAACAATTGGTGCCGATTGCCGACCTTCATGTGCGCAATCACACCGGTCTTGACACTGCGTCAGCGGGCAAGTTGCCTCAGGTAGTTGTGGTCAATCGTTCAATGTGGGTGCACCACACGCTTGAGTCGTACAAACCATTATTCAACGAACTTGCGACATCCTTAAGTGGATCACCGATTGTCCCAACAGACGCACTCGACATCAATCAAGACGACCCCATGATGACCATGATGGCGTCATTAAACAAGATGATGGCTCCAGCAATGATGGGAATGTCAGTTGGGACCATGGTTGGTCAACTGGCACTGAAATCGTTTGGACAATACGACTTACCGCTTCCGCGCGAACCGCGCGATCAGATGCTCATCGTTGCATCAAATGTTGACGAGTTTGCAAACGACTGGAGTATTCCCGTCGACGACATGCGCATGTGGGTACTCATTCACGAACTCACATCACACGCAGTGCTCACATCGCCGCATATTCGCACTGCAGTAAGCGCTGCAATCAGTTCATACATCGGCGGATTCTCGCCAAATCCAAATGCGCTCATGGAACGACTCACCAGTTTGGATCTGGGCACAAGTGACCCGATGGCCATGATGCAGAAATTTCTCACCGACCCCACCATCATTCTTGGAGCGGTGCGTTCTGCATCTCAGGAAGCTCAAGCGCCATCACTGGATGCCATGATCGCCGCCATCATCGGTTATATCGACCATGCAGTCGACACCGTTTCTGCTTCTCTGCTTGGTGGTAGTTCTCAAATAAGCGAGGCAGTTCGCCGCCGCAGAGTTGAAGCTTCGCCAAGCGACACCTTTGTAGAACAACTACTTGGTCTGCGCCTCACTCGCCAGCAGGTGGACCGCGGACATTCGTTTGCGGCAGGAGTGGTGGAACGTGCCGGCCACGAAGGACTCGCATCATTGTTCAGTGCCCCGGGAAACCTTCCGACACCGAATGAATTAGATGCCCCTGGCTTGTGGCTTGCTCGCCTCAACATTGAGCAGCGCGATATCAGCGAATAGCTAGTACTTAAAGGCGTAGTAAGCAGTGGCAATGGCTGCGTAAGCACCAACGAATGCAAACCCCACCGCCCCACTAGGCACGAACAGCACAGCAAGCAACCCACCGGCAACTTGGAACAACTGATTTCGCGTTTCATATTGGGCAAACACGCGTGATCGGTTGGCGTCGGGTGCATGCTTCTGCACGATCGAGTCAAAAGCCAGCTTGCCAATTGCACCAAAACCGTTCACCACTCCAGCGAGAACGATTCCAGCAGTGATGCCCCCGTTAAGGGCCGAGATGATTCCTGTTATGGCAATCACGCATAACGAACTCACCAGAATGCTGTGATGATTCAATTTTCGCGTTAGCGACGCACCAATTGAATTGGCCAACAAAGTACTGGCGGAACCAATTGCCAGAGCGAAGCCGAACCACGCAAGTCCAGCCTTTTCATTGCGCAACCAAAACGCTAAGTGCAGCATCATGAATCCGCTCGTTGCTCGCAATGACGACATCGCAACAGCAGCACGAACGATTTCTGGAGTGCTCAGTTCCTCGCGTTCGGCGCGAGTTGCTTTATCTCGCGCTGCAGCAACATGGCGTGGCAACTTCAGTGTCATGGTTGCGGCGAGCAAAAATGCAATCGCCGACATCACGAGCGACAATTGAGTGTCAATTCGCTGGAGCAGAACTGCAGGTCCGCCTGCAGCAAAACCAACTATTCCGGTGAGCCTGCCAAACTTTCCATTCGCCGACATCAGTTCGGCATCGTTATTCACAACTGTTGGCATCATTGCCGAGCGCGACACTTGATACACCTTGGCCAAAATCAATGATGCAAATGCGAGCGGAAACAGCAATACAGACTGCAAATAGCGAGCCATTGCAAGCACGACGATTGCTCGCAAGATACCCACAATGAACACCGTGATTCTTCGACCACCCGGCATTCGGTCAAGGAATGGGCTTATGCCCTTTGACAACACAACAAATGGAGCAAAGCTGAATGCAAGGAAGAACAGCACCTTGCTTCGAGCGGCATCTGGACTAATTGACAGAAACAGCGAATCGGCTAACGAAACTGCAAGCGCTGCCTCACCAGCAACCATCATGATGTGAACGCGCGACAGGCGCTGTAATGGAGTAGTCAGTGTTGCTATGCAACAACTTTCTCATATTTGTAGCCCAACCCGCGGATGGTTGCTACGCGAGTGGGCACTGCTGGGTCTAATTCGACCTTTGAGCGAAGTCGTTTGATATGCACGTCAAGCGTTTTGGTGTCGCCGTAGTAATCGGTTCCCCACACACGATCAATCAAGGTTTCTCGCGTGAGCACTCGCCCCGCGTTAGCCATGAGTACATACAGCAATTCAAATTCTTTTAGCGGCAGTTTGGTTACCTCGCCACGAACCGTAACGATGTGCTGCTCTGGGTCTATTGACACATCACCAATGCTGACGGTCCCAATTCCAACTTCTTCAATTTCAGTAGGAGTGAGCGAACTACGACGGAGTGCTGCACGAATACGCGCAACAAGTTCGCGCAATCGGTATGGCTTCACGATGTAATCGTCGGCACCAACTTCAAGCCCGACAACTGTGTCAATTTCCGAGCCCTTGGCAGACACCATGATGATGGGAACTTGACTCTTTTTGCGAATTTCCCGACACACATCTGTTCCCGAGATTTTTGGCAGCATCACATCGAGCAACACAATGTCTGCTTTTACGCCTTCAAACATGGCCAGTGCTTCTGCGCCATCACGCGCAACGTGCACACGGAAGCCTTCGCGCTTTAAGCCAATTTCAAGTGCCTCGATGAATGTCTCTTCGTCTTCAACAAGAAAGACAACAGGAAGATCGGCTGACATTAGGTCTTAGGGCCTTGGAAGTTCGCCAGAAGCATCGAGGCGAGCGCGGTGCCGAGCAGCACCCTTGAGTTCTGGCTTCCAACCAGTCACGATGAATCGTGTGCGCTCACCAACGTTTACCGCGTGATCACCAATACGCTCATAGAAGCGGGCAACTACGGCTAGCTGCACAGCCACCTGCAAATCAATTGCTTCGCGTGAATGACTTTCAAAAATTTCCTGCACAAACTGGCGGTGCAAGCCATCAAGGAACGAATCCATGTCGTCAATTGCTGCGGCCTTTGCAGCATCATTGTTCTCAAATGCCTCCATTGCCGACACATATAGCTGCTGAGCCTGCTCACTCATTTTCGCAATGAGATCACGCAGGACAGGATCAATTTTGTGGCCATAGATCCGGCGAGCTGCCTTGCAAATATTCACTGCCAAATCTGCAGAGCGCTCAAGTTCTCCAGAGATCTTGATAATTGCAACAAGCTGGCGCAAATCACCAGCGACCGGCGACTGAAGTGCGAGTTCTTGAAAGCATTTTTCTTCAATATCAATTGAGCGTGCATCAATCTCGTCATCCGCCTGAACGAGATAGTCGGCGCCTTCAAGATCTCCGCTCAACAACACGGCAGTAGCCCGAGGAATGGCATCAATGACCGACTTGCCAAGCACAACTACTTCGTGGCGTATCTCATCGATCTCTTTATGAAACGTACTGCGAAGTTCTTCCACGTGACCAACCTATTCTCTCAGGGTTACGTTCAACCGAACTACAGATTACTACGAGGTAAACGAACTTGATTTATCGCACTTGAGTGGCCACAACCCACTCGTGCAACTTCTTTTGAGCGTCACCCGACTCCGCAACAGAACCGATTCGCTCCCAGCAATTGTCGCTTCGGAGTAGAAAATGAGTTGAAGCATCATCAAGCAAGAACCCGAGCACAGTATCGAGCCACATGCGGTGCTTCGGATGAGTGAGCGGCGCTAGTGCTTCAACTCGCCCATCCAAGTTACGGCCCATCATGTCGGCAGAACCAATGAGGTGCAGCGGTTCGTCGTCGTCAAGGCCGTGCTCAAATCGATAAATGCGTGAGTGTTCCAAATAGCGACCAAGTATTGAACGCACCACAATGTTTTCAGACATTCCTTCAACACCCGCGCGAATACAGCAAATACCCCGCACAATCAGGTTGATTTTTACGCCTGCACCGCTGGCACGGTACAGAGCCTCAATGACTGCTGGATCTGAAATTGAGTTGATCTTGATGGTGATTTTTCCGGCGTCACCAAACGTTGCTTCTTTGTCAATGAGCGCAACTATGCGATCTCGCAGTTGGTGTGGAGCTACGAGCAACACCGCATAGTCGGGTTCTTGTGCATATCCAGTGAGGAAATTGAAGAGTTCTGCAACATCGGAACCGATTGCATCCTCGCTTGTAAAGAATCCGATGTCTTCATATTGGCGCGCTGTGGTGGAGTTGTAGTTTCCGGTTCCAATGTGCACGTAGCGGCGCATCTTGTCTGGGTCATTGCGCACCACAAGAACACACTTTGCATGCGTCTTCAGACCAACGATTCCGTAGGTCACATGTACGCCGGCGTATTCAAGTTCTTTCGCCCATGAAACATTTCGCGCTTCATCGAAACGTGCTTTCAGTTCGAGCACGACAGCAACTTGCTTGCCCATTTCCGCAGCCTTAATCAAGTGCATTGCAATGGACGAATCCCCCGATGTGCGATACAGGGTCATCTTGATTGATTGCACGTTTGGGTCGAGCGCTGCCTGCTTGACGAAAGTCTCAACCGAGGTACTGAAGGATTCGTGTGGATGATGTACCAGCAGTTGACGCTCACGAATGACTGCAAATATTGACTTTTCGCCCTCTTCGACGGCTTGCAATCGACCGGCGGTAAGTGGCGGCCAGGGTGCGTGGCGAAGCGTTGCAATGTTCAAGTTTGCAAACTGACTGAGCGAAGTGAGATCAATACATGTTG
>JBEAOI010000043.1:0-4212 GCA_041165005.1 Actinomycetota bacterium | reverse complement strand
CATGTGAAGTTGCTTGAGCTTCGTGATGCAGAGGCCGAAGGTGCACAACTTGGGTTGCGACTCGAAATTTTGTCTGAGCCAGGCGAAGATTTCCGTTACGACCTGTCGTTCGATTTTTTCACCAAAGCCGCATTTAGTGATGAAGTGCGAACCATTGACGGACTAAAGATCATTGTTCCGGCAAAAGACATTGACGCGTTTCAAGGCGCGACCATTGATCATTCAGAAACTCAGGGCTTGCTCATTCGCAACCCAAATAAACCAAAGGCTCCACAGATTGAAGGCTTGGTTCGCGACGACGCCATGTCGGCGGAAATTGAAACCATCGTGACGACAGAAGTAAACCCGATGCTTGCCGCACACGGTGGGTTCGTTACGTTTGCCGGTCACGACACTGAAGGAACCGCGTACTTCACCATGGGAGGTGGATGTCACGGTTGCTCGATGAGTCGTCAAACCATGCTTGAAGGCGTGCAATCAATGGTGTCGGCAAAAGTGCCAAGCATCACCAAGGTTCGCGACCTCACCGATCATTCAACAGGTGAGAATCCGTTCTTTAAATAAGTAGCGTCAGAGGCATGACCTCGACCGCAGCGTTTCTTGGGCACGGAAGCCCAATGAATGCCATTGAGCACAATCGCTACACCGAATCGTGGGCATCGTTTGGTGCTTCGCAGCCAAAGCCAAAAGCCGTGTTATGCATTTCAGCGCATTGGTATGTGAACTCAGTTGCAGTTACTGCAATGCAAAACCCTAGAACGATCTATGACTTTGGTGGCTTTCCTCAGGAACTCTTCGAGTATCAATATTCGGTAATGGGTAACCCTGAAGTTGCACAACGCGTTGTTGATTGTCTGCCGAATCATTCAGTTGTTTTGGACGAATCGCAATGGGGGATTGATCACGGAGCTTGGTCAGTGTTGTGCCACGTGTTTCCTGAAGCAGATGTTCCAGTTGTGCAACTGTCCATCAACGCACACCTGCCAGCACAAGATCACGTTGAAATAGGACGATCGTTAGCGCCACTGATTTCGGAAGACATCATGGTCGTTGGTAGCGGCAACATCGTGCACAACTTGTCACTAATTGAGTGGGGGTTAGTTGGAAAGGGAGCAGTTTGGGCGGAAGAGTTTGATGCGCAAGCTCGCCAAATTCTCACGGGAAAAAATCCATCACACATTGTCTCGCTGCTAGAACACCCACATGCTCGTAAGGCAGTGCCAACCGATGAGCATTTTTTGCCAATTGCTTACATTGCGGGAATTGCAGAAGCAACAGGGAAGTCGCTTGACGTTTTGGTTGGTGGCTGCGAGCTTGGCTCGCTGAGCATGACCAGTTATGTACTTAGTTGAACACTGTTGATGCGCGAACAGCGGTAAAAATTGGGTCAAGTGCTGCAAACACATCGCCAGCATCAATAAGTTTTTGGTGATCGCCAGTAAACACGATCAAACCTTTGATGAAAGCCTCTTGAGCGTTGATTTGCTCGGTAGCAATTCCAACGGCTGTTTCATAGGTTTCGGTAAAGCGCACGTCTTCGGCTGGCGCGGCACCAGACGCGAATGAAACAACCCCATCACGAACTTGCAGGTGATAGGTGACATCTCCAAATGGAGTTCCCGTGACTACTTGAGTGAGTCCAACGGTGTGCTGAGAAGCAAGTGCCGAAAGTGTGGAGTCTGCGCTCACACCGGCCGACATGGCCGAGATCCATTCGGCGCTGAGATATCGAAGTGACGACATCTCAGCGCCGATTTGGAACGCCTAGTTACTTACGCTGCGACCATGCTCTCGGTCTGACGACGCGAGAACGAGATTGCTGCAACCAAGATCGCAAGTGAGATGCCCGCAATTGCAAAGCGCACACCGTCGTTGTCTTGGTACTTGATAATTGCTGGAAGAATCAACAATGCAACCAAGTTCATCACCTTGATGAGTGGGTTGAGTGCTGGGCCAGCGGTGTCCTTGAATGGGTCACCAACAGTGTCGCCAATAACGGCTGCCTTGTGTGCATCGGAACCCTTGCCACCATGGTGGCCGTCTTCGATGTACTTCTTGGCGTTGTCCCATGCGCCACCAGCGTTGCTCAAGTAGTTAGCCATGAGCTGGCCGGTGAGGATGACGCCTGCAAGGAACGCACCAAGTGCTGCGTAACCAATACCGAAACCAACAACTACTGGCGTAAGTACTGCCAAGAGCGCTGGGGTGGTGAGTTCGCGAAGCGATGCTGCGGTGCAGATGTCGATAACTGGGCCGTAGTCAGGCTGCTTGGTGCCGGCCATAATGCCGCCATCTTTGAACTGACTGCGTACTTCTTGTACAACAACACCAGCGGTGCGTCCTACTGCACGAATTGCAAGTGCAGAGAACATCATGGCAACGGAACCACCGATAAGCAGACCAATGAAGGTCTTCACATCGGAAACGTTGATTTGTGTTTCTGCAGCTTTGAAGATTGCTGAACCTTCAAGTGGTGCGCCAGCGGCATCTTTCAAGCCGAGTTCACCAGCAATGGTTTCGATGTACGAAGCAAACAATGCAACTGCTGCAATTACTGCAGAACCAATTGCGAAGCCCTTAGTAACAGCCTTCGTGGTGTTACCTACTGCGTCAAGGCTGACCAAGATCTTGCCGGTTTCGCCGTGCAATTCGCCTGCCATTTCAGCAATACCTGCTGCGTTGTCCGAAACTGGACCGAATGTGTCTTCAGAAACGATGACACCTGTTGTTGCGAGCAGTCCCATGCCGCACAAAGCAACGAGGTACAACGAGAACTGAATGTCTCCGCCACCCATCCACAACGTTGCACCAAGTGCAACTGCGATGCAGAGAATTGCGTATACCGATGACTCAAGTCCTGATGCAGTTCCTGAAAGAACCACAGTTGCAGGGCCGGTTTCGGTGCTCTCAGCGATTTCTTTCACTGGGCCGTATTCGGTGCCAGTGAAGTATTCGGTCAAGCGGCTAAGTACTTGTGCAAGCACGAGTCCCACAACAACGGCTCCGAACAATCGAAGACCGATCCAGGACATCATCACTTCTTCTTCACCAAAGACTGCAGTGCCCTTGTCTGGGTTGCCAACGTATTGGAAGGCCAACCAGAAGGTACCGATTACGGTAAGCAGACCTGCAACCAAGAAGCCTCGGTTAATTGGCTTCAATGCGTTGGTTTCGCCATCTTTTGCACGCACGGCGAACACACCGGCGATGGATGCGATAACACCAATTGCACGTGCGGCAAGTGGGAACACCAAGCCAAGTGCTGGGTTAAGTCCAACTGAGTTGAACGCAGCAACACCAAGAATGATCGAAGCAACGAGTGTTACTTCGTAGCTTTCGAACAAGTCGGCTGCCATTCCAGCGCAGTCACCTACGTTGTCACCTACGTTGTCAGCAATTGTTGCTGGGTTACGTGGGTCGTCTTCTGGAATTCCTGCTTCAACTTTGCCCACCAAGTCTGCGCCGACGTCGGCTGCCTTGGTGAAAATTCCGCCGCCAACGCGGAGGAACAATGCGAGCAATGAACCACCAAAGCCGAAGCCAACGAGCATTGCCGAAGAAGTGTTTTGAAACACTGCAATGATCACGGTTGCACCAAGCAAACCAAGACCAACAGTGAACATTCCTGCAACACCACCGGTGCGGAACGCAACCTGCAATGCATCTTTCATCGAACCACGACGAGCTGCTGCTGCGGTACGTACGTTGCCGCGGGTTGCAAGTGTCATACCGATGTAACCGGTAAGTCCTGATGCAACGCAACCGAGCACGAATGCGATGGTGCGGTACATACCTGACTGAATTTGGCTAAGCGCTTCGCCGCCGCCATCAACTTCAGGCTTGCTAATTGCAACTGAGGTGAAGAACACCACTGCACCTACTGGAATAAGAATCATGCCGATGGTGCGGAATTGGCGCTTCAAATAAGCCCATGCTCCAACTTGAATCGCTTCCGCGATTTCTTTCATCTTGTCGGTTCCCTCTTCTTGCTTGAGCACCTGGATAACCAGGAACCAACCAACAAGGAGAGCAAGGATGGCTGCTGCGCCGGAAAGGCCCAGGATTGCCCATTCACCACCTTTAAGGGTGAATGTCTGCCAACCGCCTTCTGATGCGAGTATTGACGTCACGTGTAATTTCTCCGATGGATTAATAGGGCACGCCCCGAACGGGGATCCCTGTGGAATGTGTCTTGGAAAGTGTAGATAATTG
>JBEAOI010000042.1:0-22422 GCA_041165005.1 Actinomycetota bacterium | reverse complement strand
TATTGGAGGCGAGGTTCGGGGAGTGGGTAGCGGAGCGTCGTGGGATGATGGCGACCACTTAGTGGTTGAAGCTGATGAAAGCGATGGAACTCACGAACAGCTTCCATTAGCTGCAGTCATTGTTACCAATATCGATATCGATCATCTTGACCACTTTTCAACTTTTGACAACATGGTTGAAAGCTTTGAGCGATTTATTCAAGCAGTTGATGGCCCAAAGGTGATTTGTTCCGACAATGCATCGCTTTCGGCTATCGCGCTCAAGCAAAATGTCACCACCTACGCAATTCATTCGCCTGCACAGTTCACGGTGCGCAATGTGCAGTTTCACGATGGTGGTTCGACCTTTGATGTATTGCGCCACGAAACACCAGGCGACAACGGACAATCACTTGGTCGTGTCACTTTGCGGTTACGTGGTGAACATAACGTCGCAAATGCATTGGGAGCAATTGCTATGGCGATGGCACTCGGAGTTGGGTTCGATGTGATCGCAAATGCACTTGCTGTATTTTCAGGTGTATCACGTAGGTTCGACCCGCGCGGAAACGACGATGGCGTGTCGTTTGTGGATGACTACGCGCATTTGCCGATGGAGATTTCGGCAGTGCTCTCAAGTTGCACTGATGAAACAGATCCCTGGACACGGGTAGTCGCAGTTTTTCAGCCGAACCGATTCAATCGCATGCAGCACATGTCAGATGCATATGCAGATTGTTTTGCTGCGGCAGACCATGTGGTCATTACTGATATCTATTCCTCTGGTACAACGCCGATTGCAGGGGTAACTGGCAAACTGGTGGTTGATGCCATTGCTCGTGCTCATCCCGATACTTCAATTGCGTGGAAGCCGACGCGTGCCGAATTGATCCAGCATCTTGCGACTGAATTGCGCTCAGGTGACCTCTGTATTTCCATGGGTTGTGGCGATATCGAAACATTGCCCGATGAAGTGATTGCCGCGCGACACGCATTGCGGGGAAATTCGTGAGCACTCCTCATCAACTTCGTCGCCCAGCAACTTCGGAAGCCATTGAACATGCTTTCGGCCTGTTCAATTCGCGAGCCAAGCGGAACGTCGATTTGTCTCAATTCACGACCTACAAAGTTGGTGGCACTGCCGCACTCCACATGACGGTCTCATCAGTTGACGATTTGTACTTGGTGAGCGCCGTCCTTGCTGAGGTTGAATTGCCAATTCTGGTGATTGGGCGTGGAAGTAATTTGCTGATCTCCGATTCAGGGTTTAAAGGTTTGGCCATAACCATGAGCGGACTTGCTGACTACGTCGACTTGCCGAATCGCGACGAAGACCCAGATGTGGAACCGATTGCTTTATTTGGTGGCTCGGTCGCACTGCCGGTTGCAGCACGTCAAAGCGTTGCGCGTGGACTCACTGGTTTTGAGTGGGGAGTAGGTGTTCCAGGTTCGGTGGGCGGAGCAGTGCGAATGAATGCAGGTGGACATGGTTCGGACATGGCATCTTCGTTGACTTCAGTGCGTATGTTCCACTTGCGTAAAGGACGTGAAGCCCATGTAAATGCAGTCGATCTCGGGCTGCGATTCCGCGGTTCGGCATTGGATGATCACCATGTCGTTCTCAGCGCAACTGTTGACCTTGAATGGTCAAAGTCGCTCGAGGCTTCGGAAGCAGAACTGCAAGAAGTAGTTCGTTGGCGCCGAGAGAACCAACCAGGTGGACAAAACGCGGGTTCGGTATTTGTCAATCCTGAGCCTGGCAAGGTTTCAGCCGGTGCAGTAATTGATGAACTTGGTATGCGTGGAATGCGCATTGGTTCTGCTCAGGTTTCAGAAAAGCATGCCAATTTCATTCAGGCTGATGTTGACGGAAGTGCACAAGATGTTGTGGCGCTGATGGCAGAGGTGCGCCGTCGGGTGCGTGACGAACGTGGGTACGTTTTGCGTAGCGAGATTCGGCTCGTTGGATTCGAAGACGAAACTGATCCAGCAATTGTGGATCTCATTAATAAAGACTCCGAAGTTGGGGTTTCAACTATTCGGCTTGAACAAGTCTTTGATACATCAAGCACGGCCAATGAGACCACTGATGGAACCATTCCGGTTTCTGTGCTCAATGGAGAAGTGGTTCGAATCATCGATTCCGATGTGTCGGATGAAGTGCTGGAAGAACTGAGAGATGCCTTTGGTCGTGATGCAACACGCGACATCACTCGCGATGTCACGAGTGGTGCTGCGCGTGACGCAACCATCGTTCCAATTACCAGCGCTACAGGTAATCAGACGTCGCCAACATTGGTGCCAAGTGACAAGCCAGCTCAACCTGCAGAGCGAGTGGTGATTGTTGATGACGACCTCAGAATCGTTACCGACGATGATTTTCCTGCCGACACGATGTCCCAGAGTGTGCATCGTGCGCCAACTTCTACTCGCGTAGCAATTTTTGATGATGAATCGTTGTCGGAAAGCGTTGATGACAGTGCCGATGGTGCTGTCATTATTGATGGAACCGCGTGGACTGAGCTCTCGTTTACCCGTCGAGTAATCAACGGCACGAAGCAGTTGTTTGCCATGCGCGGAGTGAATCGTCGTAAACAATTGTTGGTGGTTGGTGGTTCGCTCGTGGCATCTATCGTTCTGGTGCTCATCGTGTTGGCATCACCGTTAGTGGCAGTGCGCAACATAGATGTTGAAGGCGCAAAGTACGCAAACTCAACATTGATTGAAACTGTCTCAAAGAGTCTGCGCGGCAAGTCGGTGCTCACTGTGGATACGAATGCAGCTCAAAAACTTCTTGAAACTGATCCATGGATTGAGTCAGTCCGCATCAAGACCTATCTTCCAAGTCGAGCAGTAATTGAGATCAATGAGCGCGTACCAGTTGCGTGGTTCTTGGGTGTAGATAACCAAGGAAGAGTGATCGATCAAGACGGCCGCGTGCTTGCGGTGGTCAATGGTCGTCCTACCGAATACATGCTCATCGATGGCATTGGGCCAAATCTGATTGCTGGGGCGATGGCCTCTGAGTCGTATAAAGCCGCCGCACAGTTAGCGATGTCGCTGCCTGATGAGATTCGCCCAGTGGTCAAGAACATGGGCGTTAATGGTCCGAATCAGGTGACGATGACCCTGTTGACTGGGGCGGTAGTGAAGTTTGGCGAACCTGTGGACCTGCGGAACAAGCTCGTCAATGTTGTGGTTATTCTGCGCCGCCAGGACATCAACCAGATTGCAGGGATTGATGTGTCCTCTGGAACCCCTGTGGTGTCTTCGCCGTAGTTGCAACCCAGTATGCGAGGCTTCCAATGCAGGCCTTGTTGGTCAACTAGCCTCGTGAGCGACGTCATTACAGGCGTTTCTCATATATCGAGTAATCGTTAACGGAGGCATGAACAATATGGCTGGAGCACCGCACAACTTTCTTGCAGTGATCAAGGTGATTGGCGTGGGTGGCGGCGGCATTAATGCTGTGCAGCGCATGATCGACTCTGGAATGAAAGGTGTTGAGTTCATTGCCATAAACACTGATGCACAGGCGCTCATGATGAGCGACGCAGAAGTGAAGATCGATATTGGTCGCGAGTTCACTCGTGGTCTTGGAGCTGGTAGCGATCCTGAAGTTGGTCGTGAAGCAGCAGAGTCAAGTCGTGCAGAGATTGAAGAACTCGTTGCAGGCGCTGACATGGTATTCATCACCGCGGGTGAAGGTGGCGGAACCGGAACTGGTGCAGCCCCAGTTATCGCAGAAATTTCGCGCGCAGCAGGAGCACTCACTGTTGGCATCGTGACACGTCCTTTCAATTTTGAAGGTCGTCGTCGTGCGTTGCAAGCAGAAGCAGGAATTTCAAAGCTTCGCGAAAAGGTTGACACATTGATTGTTATTCCAAACGAGCGCTTGCTCGCCATTTCAAGTGACAAGACCAGCTTGTTGGCAGCATTTGCATCAGCAGACCAAGTGCTGTTGGACGGAGTCGTTGGAATCACCGGACTCATCATGACTCCTGGTCTCATTAACACCGACTTTGCTGACGTGAAAATGATTCTGAAGAATGCAGGAACTTCGCTAATGGGAATCGGTCGAGGAACTGGAGACAATCGTGCAACAGTCGCAGCGAATGCTGCTATCAACTCGCCGTTGCTTGAATCGTCGGTTGAAGGTGCTCGTGGAATTCTGTTGAACATTGCTGGTCCTTCAGACCTCGGATTGTTTGAAGTAAACACGGCTTCTGAAATCATTCATGCAGTCGCTCATCCTGATGCAAACATCATCTTCGGCTCAGTAATTGATGACGAACTCGATGATGAAGTGAAAATCACGGTGATTGCAGCCGGCTTTGATCGCGTGGACAACACCAGCTCGCGTCAGCGTGAGCCACGTGCGGTTGATACGGGTCGTATTCCAGAACAGCGTGGAAGCCGTTTGAAAGAGTTGTTCGGTGCTGGGGAAGACCCATTGCGCGACGACGATGACGGTCTTGACGTTCCTTCGTTCTTGAAGTAACTCTCACGTTGGACCAACGCAGTGTTAGCGAAGCGGTTGCTTCGCTACGCAAACGAATAGCCAACGCGGGTGGGGTAGATGTATCACTCGTTGGGGTGACAAAAACGTTTGGGTCTGAAGCATGGCGATTTGCCAAAGTTGCTGGCTGTGATGCGATTGGCGAAAACTATGCACAAGAGGTCGTCGCGAAAGCTGCTGAGGTGGCATCGGTCGACCGTTTACCGGTGCATTTCATCGGGCAACTGCAGTCGAACAAAATCAAGCAATTAGCGGGAATTGTCGATGTTTGGCAGTCGGTTGACCGACTTTCGCTCCTTGCAGAAATAGCTAAGCGGTCACCGCAATCGGCACAGGTATTTCTTCAAGTAAACGTGACCGGTGAAGAGGGTAAAGGCGGCTGTTTGCCGGCAGAAGTTGGGGAACTGTCCACAGCTGCGCGGGATTTGGGAATTGACGTTGTGGGACTCATGACAGTTGGCCCGACAAATGAAGACCCCATCGTGACCCGCATCACATTTCGCACGCTTCGCTCATTAGTCAATGAACATGGATTGCAACACTGCAGCATGGGCATGACTGGCGATCTTGAAATTGCAATCGAAGAGGGAAGCACCATGGTTCGCGTGGGATCGGCCCTTTTTGGCAACCGTCCATCACCGCCTAGGTAACTTGTTGTAACCTTTGGCTGATGTCAATGTTTAGACGAGCCATGGATTACCTGGGTCTTGGTCCAGATGACGCATACGACGACTACGACGCTTCGGTTGCTGTTGAGCGCCCGCTGCCTCGCCGTCGCCCAGAACCGCGGGGACGCATGATCCGTCAAGAAGAAGAGTACGACGACTACGAAGAGTACGAAGACGACATGGTCGATCAGCGTGCAGATGTTCGCAGCCCACGCGCACCGCGTGGCGTGAACACACGTGCTCCACAGCAGCGTGATGACTCCAGCGTGCAAGTGCGTCCATCAACGAGCGGACTTCGTGCACAGCCAACAGTTCGTCCGCTCTCTGCAAACTCTGCACAACCGGTTGAAGTACGACCAACTCGTTATGACCAAGCAAAAGAAGTTGCAGACTTGTTTAAGAACGGCAACTCAGTGTTGTTGAACATCGGTTCGGCTGATAGCGAAGTAGCACGACGCTTGCTCGATTTCACCAGCGGTTTGATTTATGGAATGCAAGGCACCATGGAAAAGGTGTCTCCAGGCGTATTCCTCATTAAGCCATTCGGCGCAAGTTCACCGCGCGGCTGACGTGTCCATCATCTGCGGTGCACTCGGGATATTCATCTTCATGGTGTATGCGCGCGTTATCTTGTCGTGGTTTCCAGCAAACCCAAATGGTGCATTCGGGCAGATTGCGCGAATCATCTACCAAATCACCGATCCGGTGATGCTGCCGGTCCAGCGTGCACTTCCTCTTGTGGGGCCGCTTGATTTGTCGCCGATCGTTGTGGTGATCGGACTTTCGATTCTGCGAAGCATCATTTGCTGACAGAAATGTCTAGAGAGTAACGAAGTCGTACACTTACGCACCGTGACGTATCCACAAGTTGATCCGCAGCCAAACTTTCCGGCAATTGAAACCGAAACGTTGAAGTTTTGGCAGCAGGACAACACCTTTGCTGCCTCGGTTGAGCAACACGCCGCAACCGGCGATGCGTCAAACGAATTCGTGTTTTACGATGGGCCGCCGTTTGCAAATGGCCTTCCGCACTACGGACACCTGCTTACTGGCTTCGTTAAAGATGCTGTTCCGCGATATCAGACCATGCGAGGAAAGCGAGTAGAGCGCCGCTTCGGATGGGACTGTCACGGTTTGCCAGCAGAGGCTGAAGCAGAGCGACAGCTAGGTATTTCTGGAACTCAAGCTATTACCGACTACGGCATTGACAAGTTCAATGAGTATTGCAAGGTTTCGGTGTTGCAATACACAGCTGATTGGGAGCGATACGTCACGCGTCAAGCTCGTTGGGTCGACTTCACCAACGACTACAAAACTCTCGACACGCCGTACATGGAAAGTGTGATGTGGGCGTTCAAGGCGCTGTGGGACAAGGGTCTGATCTACGAAGGCTTTCGCGTGTTGCCGTATTCATGGGCTCTGGAAACTCCGCTTTCCAATACCGAAACGCGCATGGACGACGCATACAAAATGGTGCAAGACCCAGCGCTCACTGTTGCCTTTGTTCTGGAGTCTGGCGACAATCTGTTGGCCTGGACGACCACCCCGTGGACATTGCCGAGCAATCTTGCATTGGCAGTTGCACCAGATGTTGACTACGTGCGTGTGCGGCACAACGACAAAGTGTTTGTGTTGGCTGAAGCGCGTTTGTCTGCCTATGCAAAAGAACTCGACGGAGCAGAGGTGTTGGGGACCGTTCGTGGATCACAACTTGTTGGCCAGAGTTACACGCCGCTCTTTCCGTATTTCGCTGGGCGACCTGGTGCTTTCCGTGTGTTTGGTGGCGAATTTGTAACCACTGAAGATGGAACTGGCGTCGTGCACATGGCACCGGGTTTCGGTGAAGACGACTATCAGGTGTGCAAAGAGAACGGCATTGAACTCGTAGTACCAGTAAATAGCCGAGGCGAATTCACTCAAGAAGTTCCCGACTATGCAGGTCTTCAGGTGTTTGAAGCGAACCCACTTATTATTCGTGCGCTCAAAGAGCGTGGGGTAGTGCTGAGGCACGAAACCTACGATCACTCGTACCCGCATTGCTGGCGCACGGGTAAGCCGCTCATCTACATGGCATTGAGTTCATGGTTCGTCAATGTGACTGCGGTGAAAGATCGCATGGTGGCGTTGAACCAAGAAATTCGTTGGGTGCCAGAACACCTTAAAGACGGAAGCTTTGGAAAGTGGCTCGAAAATGCACGTGATTGGAACATCAGTCGCAATCGTTTCTGGGGCTCACCAATTCCGGTATGGCGAAGTGACAATCCTGAGTTTCCACGTATTGATGTATACGGAAGCGTTGCAGAACTTGAGCGCGACTTCGGAGTGAAGGTAACTGAATTGCATCGCCCGGTAGTTGATGACCTGGTGCGACCTAACCCCGATGACCCATCGGGTAAGTCCATGATGCGCCGCGTGCCAGAGGTGTTGGACTGCTGGTTCGAAAGCGGGTCAATGCCGTTTGCGCAGGTTCATTACCCATTTGAAAATCAAGAGTGGTTCGAACAGCACAATCCTGGTGACTTCATCGTTGAATACATTGGTCAAACACGAGGCTGGTTCTACACCTTGCATGTGTTGGCTACAGCGCTATTTGATCGTCCGGCATTCTCAACATGTGTAAGTCACGGCATTGTTTTGGGTGCTGATGGTCAAAAGATGTCGAAGAGTCTTCGCAACTACCCAGACCCAATGGGCGTATTTGATAACTACGGCGCAGATGCGATGCGTTGGTATCTGCTTTCGTCATCAATTTTACGTGGCTCAGACTTTGCAGTAACCGAAGAGGGCATTCGCGACACGGTTCGTCAAGTGATGTTGCCACTGTGGAACAGTTGGTATTTCTTGTCGTTGTACGCCAATGCTGAAGGCAAGTCAGGCAAGGTTGACTTCTCGTCCGACAATGTTCTGGACACCTATATTTTTTCGAAACTGCACCACTTGGTCAATGACACCACGGTGAGCATGGACGCGTACGACTTGTTTAACGCGTGTCAGCAAGTTCGCACGTTCCTTGATGTACTCACTAATTGGTACATTCGCCGCAGTCGCAATCGCTTTTGGTCTGGAGATCAGCAGGCGATTGACACATTGCATACTGTTCTCGATGTCTTGACGCGAGTTGCAGCACCGCTGTTGCCGTTGATTACGGAACAGGTGTACATCGGACTTACAGGTAACCGCAGCGTGCACCTCACCGAGTGGCCGGTTGCGGCAGACATTCCTGTTAACAACGAATTAGTAATCGTGATGGATCAGGTTCGCGATGTTTGTTCAACTACCTTGTCGCTTCGAAAGTCGCATTCTCGCCGTGTTCGTCTGCCGCTTGCCAGCCTTACCGTTGCGTCGCCGTTGGCGCTTGGGCTGCAACCTTTCGTATCTATCATCACTGAAGAAGTAAACGTACGCGAAGTGAAGTTGACTGCAGATGTTGCTGGAGTTGCGCGACATGAATTGCAGGTTGTTCCAGCAGCGCTTGGGCCTCGACTTGGTAGCGACACTCAGAAAGTGATCGTTGCAGTGAAGAAGGGCGACTGGAAACAACAGGGTGATGTGGTGGTTGCTGGCGGTTATGAACTTCAGCCTCATGAATATCAATTGAAATTGTTGGCTGCAGTGGGCGACGCAGAAGCGACCGCAAGTTCGGCTTTGCCAGACGGCAAGGGAGTGGTGTTGCTTGACATTGCGCTCACACCGGAATTGCTGGCGGAAGGAACTGCTCGCGACATCGTGCGAATTGTTCAGCAAACACGCCGTGAGGCCGACCTTGGGGTGTCCGATCGAATTCATTTGATACTCGGCCTGCCCGAAGATGTAGCCCAGCAGGTAGCTCCTTTTTCTGACTACATCTGTGCAGAAACCCTTGCGGAGCGCTTGTCCTACAATACGGACGCGCCGCGAACCACGGACTTGGATGGGACTCCCATTTATGTTGCCGTGGAACGACTACGGTGAAGCGCCAAGTCAGGGAGGTAGTTATGCCATCAAAACCAACCAAGAAGAAGCCAGTTTCCAAGAAACCAGCTGCCAAGAAAAAGTCTGCTCCTAAAAAGCCGGCAGCCAAGAACAAGTCTGCGGCAGCAAAGAAGAAGCCAGCTGCCAAGAAGCCTGTGAACAGCAAGGCTGCTGCAGCGAAGAAAAAGGCTGAACTGGCCAAAAAGATTGCACTGAAGAAGAAGATTGAGGCGAAGAAGGCCGCCGATCGGAAAAGGGCTGAGCTCGCCAAGAAGGCTGCGCTGAAGAAGAAGATTGAAGAAAAGAAGGCTGCCGACCGCAAGAAGGCTGAGCTCGCCAAGAAGGCTGCGCTAAAGAAGAAGATCGAAGCACAAAAGAAAGCAGAAGCGAAGAAGAAAGCCGATGCGAAAAAGGCTGCTGAGGCTTTGCGTAAAAAGCAAATGCGCGAGCGCGAAATAGAAAAGAAGCGTCTCGCAGCAGCAAAAAAGAAAGAACTCGCCGAGAAAGCAAAAGCCAAAGCTATTGCCGACAAGGAAAAGGCTAAAGAGAAAGCCAGGCTTGCAGCCGAAAAGCAAGCGCAGCGTGAAGCACAAGAGAAAGAAAAGCAGGCACAACGCGAAGCTAAAGAAGCAGCGCGTTTAGCAGCCCTTGCAGAAAAGGAAGCTGCTCGTGAAGCGGCATTGCGTGCAAAGCGCAAGCCAGAGCCACCTCCTCGTCCGGTCATTGTCAAGACAGAGTTTGTTGACGGCATTCAGGCAACGAAGGAGTTTGACCTGAAGTTTCTTACTGGTCAGCGCGAAGCTTTGCTGGAAAAGCGTGCTTTGCTTACCAAGCAAGCAGTGCGTCTAGAAGATGAAGCCAACGCCATGATCGAAGACGTGGAAATGGGTGATGTGCAGTTTGACGAAGAGGGCGGCGAAGGCGACACCATGGTGGTGGAGCGTGAACGCGACCTCATGTTGTCGGCACAGGCTCGCCAGGAAGTGGAAGAGATCGATGCTGCGCTTGCTCGTATAGCTAGTGGCGACTATGGATATTCCGTGCATAGCGGATTGCCAATTCCGCGTGAGCGCTTGAAGGCGATTCCATGGACAACTGAATCGGTGTTGGAGCGGGTTGGCGGCATCGGTCGTCGATGACCACAACATTTGCGCGAGTGCGCACGAGTTGGATTGGCGCAGGTGCCGCAGTAGCGGTTCTCGTTCTTGACATTCTCACCAAAGGTTGGGCGGTGTCTGCATTGTCCGACGGAGATGACATCCACATCATTTGGACTCTGCATTTTGCGTTGATTCACAACGAAGGCATGGCATTTTCTACGGGCACAGACGTAGGCCCATTTATTGGAATGCTTGCAATCGTGGTGATTGGTGTTTTGTTTTTCACCATGCGTAAGCAGAACAGTCTGTTTACGCTCGTTGCTACTGGCTGCATTATCGGTGGGGCGACGGGGAACGTTCTTGATCGTGTGTTCAGAGGCAGCGGATTCATGAGTGGTGCTGTTGTCGATTTCATAGATCTCCGGTGGTGGCCAGTATTCAATGTGGCAGATATTGGAATTGTGTGTGGCGCAATCGCTTTGGCCTACAACATGATCACCGCAAAGCCAGAAACATCAGAAGGATCCGAATAGTGCTTATTGAAACCATCCCTGCAGCACTTCACGATCAGCGACTTGATCGCGTTGTTGCGCTCATTGCAGACATCAGTCGCGCTAGTACTGCAACGCTCATTGAGTTAGGCGGAGTCACGCTTGACGGTGTTGCAGGAGTTGCCGGCAAAGTGAAAGTGAAAGAGGGTCAAGAGGTAACCATCAATACCTCGATGATTCCCGAGAAAGAGTTGCCTCAAGCCGATGCGTCAGTGGTGTTGGACATTGTCTATGCCGATGATGACGTGATTGTGGTGAACAAAGCACCTGGAATTGTGGTGCACCCAGGTGCTGGTAATCCGAATGGAACGCTGGTGAACGGAATTTTGGCGCTGTACCCAGAGGTTGCCTCAGTAGGAGATCAGTTACGCCCCGGAGTGGTGCACCGACTTGATGCTGGCACGAGTGGATTGATGGTGGTGGCTCGATCACAAGTTGCATACGACTCACTGGTTGATGCTCTTACGCGCCGCGATGTGACCCGAGTGTATGTAGCGCTGGTGTGGGGACATCCTGAAGTTGCGACTGGACTCATTGATGCTCCTATCGGTCGGGATCAAAGGGACCCTACGAAAATGGCAGTAGTCATTGACGGGAAGTTCGCGCGCACACAGTACGACGTTCTGAAAAAGTTTGAACAGCCTCAGCCGTGTTCGCTCGTTGAATGCCAATTAGAAACCGGTCGCACTCATCAAATTCGCGTGCACCTCGACTCAATCGGACATCCAGTAGTTGGCGACTCGACATATGGTGGTGCAAGAAGTTCGTTGTCTTCGCCTCGCCCAATGTTGCATGCTGCAAAACTCAGCTTTGCTCATCCAACCACAGGAGAAGTGATGACTTTTGAGGCTCCTGTTCCAGGAGATATGCAAGCAGTTGTAAACCGCTGCGAATAAGCCTTAGTGATGTAGTTCGGGCCACTGTGCAGTGCCGCGAGCAGCCTGCGCAATTTTTGCCAACGTGTAGTCGGCTAAGTGATGACGCATGTGTTCACCTGCAACGTTCCAAATTGCCAGCAATACGCAGTGACCTTCATGATCGCAAGCGCCATCTTGGTGTGGTTGACCAAAATCCCCAAGCGTGATTGGTCCGTCGGCTGCCGCAATTATTTCAGAAAGCAAAATCTCTTCAGCTGGGCGAGCCAAAACATATCCACCACCAACGCCACGTTTTGATTTCACCAGGCCAGCGCCTTTGAGGACGAGCAAGATTTGCTCAAGGTAAGGCTGGGGAAGTGCGGTACGTGTTGCGATGTCGCGTACTGAGGTTGGCCCTTGATCTTCGGCGTGCAGGGCTAGTGACAGCAGCGCTCGACACGCATAGTCACCCCGAGTAGATACACGCACTCTTGTAGTGTAGATCGGGTGCCTACGCCCCGAGTCCCCGACTACCAAGGTGGCTCAATTGCAGGTCTGATTCCGGCCCTTCTTGGACCGCGAGGAACTCAGGAAATACCTCAGTGGATGCCCGCATGTGTGCGGGGCGCTAACCAAGTGGTGCTTTTGGTGCTTGATGGTCTCGGCTGGCATCAGCTGCAAGAGCATCACCAGCATGCGCCAATGCTTTCTGGCATGCAAGGTAAATCCATCACCAGTGTTGCGCCTACTACGACAGTCACGGCGTTGACTTCAATAGCGACCGGGCTCACGCCTGGCGAACACGGAATGATGGGCTATCGCATCGACCTTGGTGGTCACGTTGTACAAATGCTGCGATGGGGCGACGACAAAGGTGACTTACGTGCAACGTATCCGCCTGACTTGGTGCAGCCGTGTCCACCTTTTATGGGTGCTGCTGTGCCGGTATTGAGTAAGGCAGAACTTGAAGGATCGGCGTTTACTGAAGCGCATTTGCGCGGTTCGCGACCAATGGGGTGGCGCGCGGCATCAAGTATTCCTGTGCAAGTTGGTCAATTACTACAAAGTGGTCAAAAATTCGTCTACGCGTATTACGACGGCGTTGACAAGATTGCTCACGAACGAGGATTCGGCGAGTACTACAACGCCGAGTTGCGAAACGCCGATCGTTTAGTTGCAGATGTTGCTGAGGTGTTAGTCCCAGGCTCGGTATTGCTGGTAACTGCAGATCACGGTCAAGTGCACGTGGGGCAGAACACACAGTCGCCACATGCCGATGTGCTGTCGCGAATTACGCATCAGTCCGGAGAAGGACGCTTCCGCTGGTTGCACGCAAAGTCCGGCGCTGAGCAGGACTTACTCGATGCGGCGAAGCAGCATCATGGAAAAGATGCTTGGGTGGTGTCGCGAGAAGAAGCCTGTGAGCAACAGTGGTTTGGCAAGCGGGTTACTGACGTGGCGCGGAAACGTCTGGGGGATGTTGCTCTGGTGCCATTTACCGCTACCAGTTTTGACGAACCTCTCGATTCTGGCTCGTATTCATTGGTCTGTCGTCATGGGTCGCTCACCGATGCAGAAATTGATGTTCCCTTACTGGCAATTGCACGCTGAGAAAGCCATACTTGCCTGACATGTCTACGAACGAAACGCCAAAAATTGAGCCAAGTGGCAACCCTGAAGTTGTGGGACTTGATGTTCCGTTGCCGCCAGTAGATGAATCGGTAGGCGTCACTGCTCCTGCCAAGGTCATGCGAATTGGTTCCATGATCAAACAGTTGCTTGATGAAGTGCATTCGATGAATCTTGATGCGCCAAGTCGTGAACGTCTTGCAGAAATTTATGAGCGCTCAATAGTTGAACTCACGGAAGCGTTGTCGCCAGACCTTGCTGATGAACTGCGCACGCTTGCCTTGCCGTTCCGTGATGGCGTAGTTCCCTCAGAAGGCGAGCTGCGCGTTGCTAAGGCCCAACTTGTGGGGTGGCTTGAAGGGTTGTTTCATGGCATTCAAGCGACGCTCTTTGCGCAGCAAATTGCGGCGCGTCAGCAACTAGAGCAGATGCGACAACTTCCAGGGTCCGCCGAACCAGGAATGAGTAACGATCGTCCTGGTACGTATCTGTAATGGCGGATTCGTTTACCCACTTACATGTCCACACCGAATTTTCGATGCTGGATGGAGCGTCGCGGCTTGATGAATTAGTTGGTAAAGCCGCAGCCGAAGGCATGCCGGCGCTTGGAATGACTGATCACGGCAACATGTATGGCGTCGTTGATTTCTATAAACAGTGCAAAGAAAAAGGCATCAAGCCAATCATTGGCACCGAGGCGTACATGGCTCATGAGCATCGCTCAGAGCGACCATCACGACGTGGACGCATTGACGACTCCGGCGGTGAAACCGAAAGTGGCGGAAAGGTGTATTACCACCTCACGTTGCTTGCCGAGAACAACATCGGTTACAAGAACCTGATCAAGCTGTCGAGCCTGGCATTTTTAGAGGGCTACTACTACCAACCGCGAATGGACTGGGAGTTGTTGCAACGTCACAGTCAAGGCATCATCGCAACGAGTGGATGTCTGGGCGGTCACGTGTTGCAGAAGATGTTGAAAGGGGACATCTCGGGTGCAGAAGCCGATGCTGGTCGACTGCAGGATATTTTCGGGAAAGACAACTTCTTCATTGAAATTCAAGATCACGGAATTGCCGAGCAGCATCAAACCAACCCTCAACTGATCGAGTTGGCAAAGAAAATTGGTGCACCGCTACTTGCTACGAACGACACGCACTACACGCATCGGGAAGATCACGAGGCACACGATGCTTTGCTCTGTGTGCAGACCGGCTGCACGATTGCTGATCCAAATCGTTTCAAGTTTGAAGGCACCGAGCACTACCTGAAGTCGGCGCAGGAAATGCGCTATCTGTTCCGTGAAGTTCCTGCAGCTTGTGACAACACGCTATGGATTGCCGAGCGCGCAGAAATTGATATTCCATTTGGTAATTCAGTGTTGCCGCACTTTCCTATTCCTGAGGGTTTCTCGGGGGACGGTGACTATCTGCGCGACTTGGCATACAAAGGCGCACACGAGCGATGGGGAGAAAAACTTCCAGACTCGGTAACGCAGCGACTTGATTATGAACTTGAAGTCATTGGAGGCATGGGCTTTAGCTCGTACTTCTTGATTGTGTGGGACCTCATTCGGTATGCACGTGAACAAGGTATTCGTGTTGGTCCTGGTCGCGGTTCTGCTGCGGGTTGTGCCATTGCATATTGCTTGCGCATCACTGACCTTGACCCAATTAAGTACGACCTCATTTTTGAGCGCTTCCTGAACCCGAGTCGAATTTCAATGCCCGATATTGACATGGACTTTGACTCGCGTTACCGCGATCAAATGATTCGCTACGCAGCCGACAAGTATGGTCGCGATCACGTCGCGCAAATCATTACGTTCGGAACAATTAAGGCACGCAACGCTGTTCGCGATGCTGCTCGCGTGCTTGGGTACCCGTACCCACTTGGAGACAAGATTGCCAAACTCATGCCACCTTTGGTGATGGGGCGCGATACGCCATTGAAGTACTGCTTTGAAGAAGACAGCAAGCACAAGGCTGGTTTCCAGGCAGCAGCAGACTTGCGTGCATTGTGCGAGATTGATTCAGATGTAAAGCGAATTGTCGACGTTGCGCGTGGCCTTGAAGGTTTGAAACGATCAGTAGGAATTCATGCTGCCGCAGTAGTGATTACAAAAGAACCGCTTACGGAGTACTTGCCAATTCAGCGTAAACCTGAACAAGGCCAAGCACCAGAAGATGCTCCAGTGGTAACTCAGTATGAAATGCATGGCGTTGAAGACCTCGGTCTGTTGAAGATGGACATTCTCGGATTACGCAACTTGGACGTAATTTCAGATGCCAACACCATGATTCGCAAGACGCGCGATGAGCGATTCTCCATTGACGAAATTCCAATGGATGACAAAGCGACGTATCAGTTATTGTCGCGCGGAGACACCATTGGTGTATTCCAGTTGGAAAGCACCCAAATGCGCGCATTGTTGAAGTCGCTCATTCCAGAGCGCTTTGAGGATCTCTCTGCCGTGCTCGCGTTATATCGACCGGGCCCAATGAGTGCGAACATGCACAATGATTTTGCCGACTATAAAAACAGTCGCAAGAAAATTCAGTATTTCCATCCTGACGCTGCAGATGTGTTGGGGGACACCTTTGGACTCATGATTTACCAAGAAAGCCTCATGCGCGTGTCGCAGAAGTTCGCCGGCTTTTCAATGGCCGAAGCAGACAACCTGCGCAAAGCGTGCGGAAAGAAGATTCCCGAGAAAATGGAAGAAGCGCGAGGCAGCTTCGTTGCTGGGTGTGAAAGCACTGGCTACGGAGTAGATCTTGGTGAAGAACTCTTTGACACCATCGTGAAATTTGCTGACTATGCATTTGCCAAGAGCCACGCATATGGGTACGGGCTCATTTCGTATCAAACGGCGTATCTCAAAGCGCACTATCCAGTGGAATACATGGCGTGCTTGTTGACCAGCGTAAAAGCGAACTACGAAAAGGCAGCGGTGTACTTGTCCGATGCTCGAACGAGTGGAATCACGGTGTTGACTCCAGACATCAATCGCTCTGGCGTCAACTTTGAGCCAATTGTCAACGGCGATGAGCAACAGATTGCGTTCGGGCTCAGCGCTATTCGCAACGTGGGCGAAGGGCTGGTACGGCAGATCATTGAACACCGTGAAGCGCATGGCGCGTTTGAGTCGTTCTATGACTTTGCAGAACGCGTTCCTGAGCAAGCACTAAACAAGCGCACCATTGAGTCGCTAATTAAAGCGGGAGCATTCGACAAGCTTGGGCATCCACGTAAAGGATTGCTAACCGTTTTTGAATCAATCATTGACAACACCATGGTGCGCCGTCGCGAACGCGATCAAGGTGTGATGAGTTTGTTCGGTGACTTGGGCGACGAAACAGAGGGGTTCTCGGAGCGCCAAAACATTCCAGATTTGCAATTTGATAAGACCGAACAGTTGAAGTTTGAGAAGGAAATGCTTGGGCTGTACGTATCGGATCATCCGCTCATGGGAATTGAGGGAGCGCTGCGTCGTCGCGTTGATTGTTCAATCCCTGAAGCGTTGGAACGAGATGACGGCGCGTTCATTGTGATCGGTGGAATCATCAACGGACTTGCGCGCAAATACACGCGTAAAGGCGATCAAATGGCAACATTCCAGTTGGAGGACTTGCAAGGTTCCGTTGAAGTGACTCTGTTCCCAAAGACCCTGCAGAAGTTCGGACATCAACTTGCCGACGACATTCTGGTCTCTGTGCGCGGACGGCTCGACAAGCGAGACGACAACCGTGTCGGTTTCATGGCAATGGACATCACCGTGTTGGAGGGCTTGCGTGCCTTCCAAGACTCTCTGCACCTCAAGATTGCAGCTCAGATGTTGTCAGAGTCCAACATTGAAACCTTGAAGGCCACGCTGCTGGAGTATCCGGGCACATCTCCTGTGTATTTGCACCTTGGGCCAGAGAATGTATTGCGACTGAGTTCTGAATTCAATGTCAATGTTGATCGGGCAATCGGCGTATTGCGCACCGAGTTCGGCGAAAACGCCTATATCGAATAGGCAGTATTCCAACGCAGAGGCGAGCGCTGTATTGGCCCGTCTCAAATGACTTTTTTGCTGGCAGACTGTAGGTATGTCGGTTGAGGTTGAAACGCGTGATTGTGCGTCCCTTACAGATATCGAAATTGAAGAATTGGCTGCAATGGGTGGCTATTTCCAGTTAGACGCAATTACCAAGGCCAAAGAAGACTGGGTGTTGTTCACGAGCGCCAAGATCAGTGGCAAGGTGCATGGATTCACATTTTCAACGCTTGAGCGCATCGGCGGCACGCCTTGTGTGCTGCTTGGCATGATGAGCGTGAAGCGCACTCCAAAACGTGATGCTGTGCTTAAAGGACTCATGACTGAGGCGTATCACCGTGCTCTCATGGCATTCCCTGACGAAGACGTTGTAGTTGGCTCACGCTTTTTGAGTGCTGACGGACTTGAGTCGTTTAAAGCGCTTACGGAATTGATCCCTCGCCCCGGCCATCGCGCAGTAGGCGAAGAGCGAGCATGGGGTAAACGACTTGCACGTAGGTTTGGCGTTGAGTCCACTTACGACGAACAGAGTTTCATTGTTAAGTCAAATGGGCACAGTGGTTTCCTTGATCACGAATCAACGAAGCCAGAAAAAGTGAATCCAGATGTTGCTGCGCAGTTTAAGGGTGTAACAAAAGCCAAGGGTGGAGCACTCATCGTTCATGGTTGGACCATGGCAGAGTCACTCGCCAAGCTTGGCAAACTCGAAAAGCACTAACGGTTGCTGCGGTGAAGTTCACCGATCTTGTTCGTACCCGTCGAATGACGCGTGCATTCCTTCCTGAACCAATCGGTGACGATGTTTTACACACTCTGATTGACTTGGCGCTTCGTTCTCCCTCGGCGGGCAAGACACAGGGCACGCACTTTGTGATTCTTGTTGGCGATGATGTTGCAAGTTTTTGGAACGACACGCTTCCAACCGAAAAACGTGCGACCTTTCGTTGGAAGCAACTTCTTGATGCTCCAGTAATCATTCTTCCGTTTGTCGACCCACTTGCGTATGTAGCTCGATATGCCGAGCCAGATAAACAGGCCACCGGATTGGGCGAGGGAGTGCATGCGTGGCCAACTCCATACTGGACAGTGGATGGGTCGTTCGCGGTGATGTCGTTACTGCTTGCGGCTCATGATGCCGATCTTGGCGCACTATTTTTTGCGGTGTTTAACGGCGAGCAGCAGTTGCGTCATCGTCTCGGTGTTCCCGAGCACATGCAGTTACTTGGTGCGATTGCGGTAGGAAAAGCTGCGCGCAGCGGTGAAAAAGGCAAGAGCGCTGCACGACCGCGAATGCCTATTGATGAAGCAATGCACCTATCTCGGTGGTAACGGTCTAGGCAAGCGCGATGCGCAGTGTTTCCACAAATGCTTCAGGCGAAGTGGCCGGCCTCAAGCATGAATACTCCTTGCATACATAGGCAGAGTTCTGATTGCGGTCGGTCCATAAGGGGGAGTCATAAGGCTCACCCCATGCCAGCACCACAGTTGGAAGCCAACGTTTGCGCAGTTCGCGCAGCATGGCGGGTTGGTCTCCAGGTAACGCAACCTCGGTGATTCCCGCGTGACGCAGATGAACTGAGGCAAGCAGATTGCCAAATGCCGACGGGGCGCTGGTTGTAATGCGTGCAAGGAGCCGCAGAATTTGGTCGGCGTGTTGGGTGTATCGATTGTTGCCAGTCAGTGCGCCAAGTCGGTACAGCGCAAGCGCTGCAGTTGAGTTTGCCGATGGTGTTGCGTTATCCATGACATCTTTTTGACGAACGATGAGTTGTTCGCCGTTTTCGGGTGTGGTGAACAATCCGCCATTCACTGCATCCCAGCACTGAGCGAGCAGTTCGTCAGCTACTTCTTGCGCATAAGCGATCCACCTTGCTTGACCACTTGCCTCACCAAGTCGTGTGAAGGCGTCAATCAATTGAGCAAGGTCGGCAGCAAGAGCGCTATGTCGTGCTTGTGGGGAGCCCGATTCTTGCCAGCTTCTATGCCAGTTGCCATTCGCTGTGCGAAGTTCGCGCACAAGAAATTCTCCATTACGAATTGCTGCTTGCAGCCATTCATCGGACTCAAAATAGAAAGCTGCTTCGGAAAGTGTTGCCAGCATCATGGCATTCCACTCGGTGAGTACTTTGTCATCGAGTAGTGGTCGCTGACGGGAATTTCTGTGCTGAAACAGAATATCTCGAGCCTCTTCGACCTCAGCGGGTCGCGAGAGGTTGCCACGGTGGTGTAGTCGGGCCGGAATGTTTTTGCCTTCAAAGTTTCCAAGCGCAGTTATCTCATACCACTTGATCGCTGGTTCTTGAAGGTGTTCGGGTAGCACTCGCGTGAATTCGTCACGGCTCCACACATAGAAATGTCCTTCGTGGCTATGTCCACTTTCGTCTAGAGAGTCGGCATCTTCGGCACTGAAGAACCCTCCGTCACGATGAGTGAGTTCGCGCAGCACATACTCGATGGTTTCGCGAGCAACTTGCTTCCATGTTTCATTACCGAACAGCATCCCTGCATGCAGATAGACGCGGGCGAGAAGCGCCTGGTCGTAGAGCATTTTTTCAAAATGGGGAACTAACCACTTTTCGTCAACGCTGTATCGAGAGAAGCCGCCACCGATGTGGTCATACATACCTCCACTGGCCATGGCATCGAGCGAAGTGGTGACGATGTTTTCCAAATCGTTGTCTTCACCTGCAAGTAATTGGCGGAGTAACACTTCAAGATTCATAGTGCTTGGGAACTTTGGCGCCTTGCCAAAACCGCCCCATGCCGAGTCAAAGTTTGCTCGCAACTGAGTAACTGCACGTTCAAAAGTGGAGAAATCGGCAATCTCTGAATGCTGTTCGATCTTTGCCGTGCGCTCTAGGGCCTCCATCAATGCATCGATGTTGTTGTTGATGTCGTCTCGGCGATTGTTCCAGGCATCCGTGATCGCATTCATTAACTGAAGAAATGAAGGCTTCGGAAAATAGGTTCCGCCAAAGAATGGTTTTCCATCTGGTGCCAAGAAAACAGTCATTGGCCAACCACCACGTCCAGTCATGGCTTGCACGGCGTCCATGTAAATGGCATCGACGTCTGGTCTTTCCTCGCGGTCAACTTTGATGTTGACGAACATCTTGTTCATGACTTCTGCGGTCTCGTTGTCTTCAAAGCACTCATGTGCCATCACGTGGCACCAGTGGCATGCGGAATATCCCACGGACAAAAGAATTGGAACGTTGCGTTCACGTGCTTGAGCAAAGGCTTCGTCTCCCCACGGGTACCAATCGACCGGATTGTCGGCGTGCTGACGAAGGTATGGACTTGTTTGGTCAGCCAAACGATTTAGCATGTGTTCGCCTTTTCCTAGTAGTTATTGAACAGTGATGTCACCAGCGATGGTGAGCCTTGGAAACGGAGCACGTGCTGCGACGCTCATTCGAACGCGACAGACCGAAGGTGCTGTTGGTGCAACCAATCTGGTTCCTGCTACGCGACATGCACCACTGAGAACTTTGTATGTTCGATTACCCGAAGAAGATGAGTTGAACAGTTTTGCAAGTGGGGTGCTGCTTGCCGGTTTGATTTCGTTTGCAATTTGCCAGATAGGGAAGAAAGGGCCAACGGCGTCTGATATTGCAAACTGCTTAGTGCCTGCACGCGTGTAGTCAATTCCAACACGAATTGTGCGTCGCGCGTCAGCTTGTGTGGTGCGGTAAGAACGCTTGTTGGCTTTTGCGATTGCGGTGCAGTCTGCAGGGACTTCGGTTGCAGCGGGACCAGTTGATTCACATCGGAACCATTTCACGCTGTTCAATTCGGTGATGCTGTCTAGATTCGCCACGAGTGTTTCGCCTACTTGTCCCACGGCTGTTACTTGAGGGGCGTTAACTGGTGGGAACATGCGTTGAAGTTCGGCCAGAGCTGCAACCAGGTTCAGGAATCCAACACCATATGTTTGGTCACGCCCTGCGTCGCCGATATCGGTAGCAGTGCGCAACAAAATGTCACGTACTTGGGCATTAGAAATTCTTGGCTCAGCAGCAAAGAGCAATGCAGCAGCGCCTGCGACAAAACCTGCCGCCATACTGGTGCCACTCAATGCGACATAGTCGCCCTTTGCGGTAGAGACAATGCTGGCTCCTGGAGCGGCAATATCGATGTAGTCGCCGCGCTGATCAAATGAGGTTACGTTTTTTGAAGAATCAACTGCAGTCACAGCAATAGTGAGGTCAAGCGAAGCAGGCCATTTTGGTTTGTCTGTTGCTCCACCGTTACCCGCGGCTGCAACGACGAGAGCCCCTTTGTCATTTGCGTACTGAATGGCTTGAGTCAAACTTGAACTTTCGGTTGCTCCACCGAGTGACAGGTTGATTACTTGTGCACCACTGTCTGCTGCAAAACGAACACCTGCGGCAACATCGCGCGCATCACCTTGGCCTGCTTGGTCCAATACCTTGATTGGCAGAATTTTTGCGTTTGGCGCAACACCAGAACCACCTATGCCATTGTTGGCAGCAGCAGCAATGATTCCTGCAACATGTGAACCATGGCCGCTGGCATCAATGTCATTGCCGTCTTGGGTCTCTGTTGAATTCATGAATGAACGACCTGGCAGCAAGTTCTCTGCAAGATCTGGGTGAGGTCCACTACCACTATCGACAACAGCAACAGTTACGCCTCTACCGGTTGTTACCGCCCAAACTCGATCCGCACCCGTGGCAAAAATTCCCCACTGTTGTGCAAGTAATGGGTCATTAGCGGCAGCACCAACTTGTGTAGAGAACGCCAAACACGAGGCGAACGAAGCGAAGCAAATCGCGAGAGAAGCAAGGGGTTTACGCAAGCAATATTGGTCTACACGCCCATTGCGTGGAAGCCACCATCAACATGAATAATTTCTGCGGTGGTGCAGGGAAACCAATCGGAGAGCATGGCTACACAAGTACGGGCTACCCCGCTTGAATCATTGACATCCCATCCAAGGGGAGCACGGTCGTCCCATACATCTTCAAACTTCTGGAAACCAGGAATGGATTTTGCAGCCATCGTGCGGATTGGGCCAGCGGCAACAAGGTTGCAGCGGATTTGTTTACTTCCCAGTTCTTTTGCAAGGTAACGGTTGGTCGATTCGAGTGCGGCTTTGGCAA
>JBEAOI010000041.1:0-7244 GCA_041165005.1 Actinomycetota bacterium | reverse complement strand
TGTCGCTCACCATTTTGGTGACTATGCGCGTGATTGGAACATTGCTTATTTCGGCACTGTTGGTCATTCCAGCGGCCGCTGCACGAATGACGACAAACAGCTTTTCCAAACTGCTCTGGATTTCGCCATTGATCGGTGCAGTTACCTGCTTCTTTGGAATGAACTTGAGTTATCACCTCGACACTTCAGCAAGCGCCACGATTATTTTGCTTGACGCTCTGGTGTTCATTGTGGTGTATGCGGTTGCAGGAACTCGCAATCGCATGAAGATGGCATCTCTCGGTCACGTCTAAACCTTTAGATTGAAAGCGTGAAACGCGCTGCACTTTTTGCATGCCTGCTGGTTGTAACTGCATGCAGTTCAAATTCCGTCACCGAGTCCAGCACCACAGTTTCTGAAGACACCACTATCAGCATGGCATTTGTAGGTGACATTTTGCCCCACAGCCCACTAGTCAATCAGGCACAACGCAACGCAGCAGCGACAGGCAACGTTGATGGATATGACTTCACACCAATGTTTGCCGACATCACTCCCCTCATTGCATCTGCCGATCTAGCTATCTGTCATCTTGAAACACCAATTGCTCCGCAAGGAGAAGCACTTTCAACATTTCCTTTCTTTGGAGTGCCTCCCAACATCACAAAGGCGATTGCCGCAGCCGGGTTCGATCGTTGCAGCACAGCAAGTAACCACACATACGATCGCGGTCTCTCTGGAATTGACGCCACGATCAACGCATTGCTTGATCAAAGCGTTGCGCAATCAGGAATGGCGAGAACTCCAAATGAAATTGAACCGCAGGTCTTCTCGGTAAGAGGTGTGACTTTGAGTCATCTCAGTTACACCTTTAGCTATAACGGACTTTCGCTACCACAAGATCAAGAGTGGCGATCTGCACTTATTGATACCGACCGAATTCTGCGTGACGCAAAAACTGCACGTCAACTTGGTGCTGAAGTTGTCATCGTCAGCATGCATTGGGGAAATGAAATGTCACACGAATTGAATTCGCAGCAAACGAACGTTGCAGACGCACTTACCAAATCCGGAGACGTGGATTTAATTGTTGGACACCACGCACACGTTGTGCAACCGATTGAAAAAGTTAATGGTGTCTGGGTGATGTATGGAATGGGCAATGTGCTCTCGAATTTGCCAACCGACGAACGCTGGCCGCCAAGCAGTCAGGATGCAGGTGTGTTTACGACCACCATGCGCCATGACTCTGGAGGAAAAGTTGTATTTGACACTCCTGTTGTGTATCCAACGTGGGTGGATAAAGACAATGACTGGGTAATTCGGAACATCAACGAGAACCTTCGCAACAAAACACCTGGCATAAATACCAATGAACTCGAGCAGTCCTTACGCAGGACCACCCGAGTTCTTGGCGAATTCATCGCTCGCTAACGAGCGAACATAATGGTGTTACTTGTGTGAGCCTTGAAACTCTGGGTATGCAAGCACGCCCATTTCAGCAAGGTCAAGGCCATCAATTTCGTCTTCAGCCTTTGAACGAATGCCACCCTTGGTGTACTTGTTCTGAATTGCGAAGAATGCATACGACATAATTCCGCACACCACAATGATCGTGACTGCACCAAGTGCTTGAGCACCAAGCTGACCCCAATCGCCCTTAATGATTCCCTTCACGCCTTCGCTTGTTGAACCATTCCAGCCGGCTCCATATGTTCCGTTAGCGAAAATGCCAACACTAAGAAGACCGAACAAACCACCAACTCCGTGAACCGAAATTGCTCCAACAGGATCATCTATGCCGCGACGCTCAAAGAAGTACACCGCTTCAATAATGAGCACCGCTGCAATGGTTCCAATTACCGCCGCTGCCCACGGGTCAACAAATGCACATGGCGCTGTGATTGCCACAAGACCAGCAAGCATGCCGTTCACCATCATGCCTGGGTCTGGTTTTCCGGTTTTGCGCGTGATGTACAACATGGCAGCAATGGATCCGAACGCACCGGCAATTGCGGTATTGGTTGCGGCTACTGCGAATTGAACATCGGTTGCTGCAAATGTGCTCGCCGCATTAAACCCAAACCATCCGAACAACAAAATGAATGTTCCAAGCATTGCCATTGGCACGTGGTGTCCAGCAATGGTGCGTGGCTTTCCATCTGCACCAAATTTTCCGATGCGTGGTCCAAGAACAATTGCGCCAGTGAATGCTGCAACACCACCGACTGCATGCACAACACCCGAGCCCGCGAAGTCGACATAGCCCGCACCAAGCGACATGGAGCTCCATGTCTTGGCCAACCAACCACCACCCCATGTCCAGGCCGCAATGACTGGGTAGTAAACCGCGCCGCAGAAAAAGCCCCACACAACGAAGCTGCTCCACTTCCAACGCTCTGCCATCGAACCTGTTGGAATCGTTGCAACGGTGTCCATAAATGCAACCATGTACAAAAAGAATCCAATCGCTGCAGGAGTGATTGCATCACCCGTTAAAGCCCAACCGCCCTTCCAGAGGAAGATCCAGTCTCCGCTTCCAATCAGTGCACTTCCCACCGGTGCATCCATTCCAAAAGCGGAATAACTAAACCCACCGAATGAAAATGAGAAACCAACGAGATAAAAACCAATGAATCCCAATCCAAAAATTGCAAAGTTGGTGCTCACCACGTGCGCTGCATTTTTCGCTTGAGTAAAACCAGTTTCAACTAACGCAAAACCAGCTTGCATGAACACCACCAGCGCTGCGCCAATGACAATCCACATCAAACTGACCTGCTGCCCTAACACGGTTACCGGATCGGCAACGTCGGCAAGAAATTTCATAACTCTCTCCTTGTATATCGATTGATGAAATGTCAGGGGCGACGTTGCAACCCAACAACGGAGAAACTAGAAGACTCATGTTTCTGAATTGTCTACAAATTGTTTCCTAAGCGTTATTCTTTAACTGCACATGGCAACAAAACGCGCACAAGCGAAACATCCTGTTAACAAACTGGAGCTACCTCCTCTTGTGGCTGAGCGCATTACCTGTGCTTTGTCTCAGTGGACCGGAGAAATCGGTCGCTGCCACTGGTGCAATGAAGTCATAACCGGCAAACGCAGGCGCACGTGGTGCTCCGATGCATGCGGTCGGGCCTGGCAACGCGAACACATCTGGAGGTTTGCTCGATCGGCTGCAAAACGTCGCGCGAAGTATCGCTGCACTAAACCAGGTTGCACCGCCGAACGCAGGGACTGCGAGGTCAATCACATCCAAGCATTAAACGGCCTTGGTTATGGTCCTGGTTGCCATCACCATTCAAAGGCTGACGCACATGGCGGTGGTCTGGAGGTGTTATGTCGCGCACACCATGCAGAAATCACAGCCGCTCAAGCGACCGCCCGCGCAATGGCTCGTCGCGAAGCGAAGGAAGCAGCAAAAGAAACTACGCTCTGAACAATGGCGTTTCGAGATGGCGACGGATGGGTGATGTGTTCATGTGGGCACCGCCATTGGGGTCTTCACGGAGCAGCCGGACTACTTCTCGTGCGTCGCGATTTAGACGAACCTCGAGTGCTGTTGCAATTGCGCGCAGCATGGACACACGGCGGTGGAACGTGGGCACTTCCCGGTGGCGCACTCGACAGTCACGAAGACTCAGTGAGTGCTGCAGCACGTGAAGCCGAAGAAGAAGCAGGTATCAGCGCCGCCGACATTACGGTGCGGGATGTATTCAGCGACAACCATGGACCGTGGCGTTACGACACGGTCATTGCGCACACATCGAGTGACGCAGGGGCTCACGCCGCCAATGCTGAGTCCGAAGATTTGCGCTGGGTCCTCATTGATGAGGTCGCGGAGTTTCAATTGCACAAGGGCCTTGAGGCTGCGTGGCCTGAACTGCGCCTCCGAGTGCTTGCCACCTTGACCACCTAAGGGGCGCTGGCTTACGTATTTCACCCGCGGCCTATTCGTTAGGCTCTGATATATGACAACTGATCCAACCACCACTCCTGGCTTTATCAACGACCGTAAGCATGTTTTCCATTCATGGTCAGCACAGGGAACGCTGAACCCCGTTGAAGTCGTCAGCGGTAAGGGTTCGTATTTCACCGATGCGTCGGGCAAGAAATACCTCGACTTCTCGAGCCAGTTGGTCAACCTCAACATTGGACACCAGCATCCAAAATTGATCGCAGCAATTCAAGAACAAGCTGCACGCTTGTGCACCATTGCACCTGCATTTGCAAATGATGCACGTAGCGAGGCCGCACGTTTGATTACTGAAGTTGCACCTGGCGATTTAAACATGGTGTTCTTCACCAACGGTGGTGCCGAAGCTGCAGAAAACGCAGTTCGCATGAGCAAGCTGCACACCGGTCGTCACAAGATTTTGACCATGTACCGCTCGTACCACGGTTCTACTGCTGGCGCGATTGCGCTAACTGGTGACCCACGCCGTTGGCCAAACGAAACTGGCGCATCTGGTGCAGTGAAGTTCTGGGGACCATACGCATATCGCTCAGCATTTCATTCCTCAAACGAAGCAGAAGAATGCCAGCGCGCATTGCAACACCTTGAAGATGTGTTGATGGTTGAAGGCCCACACACCGTTGCCATGATCGGTATGGAATCAGTTGTTGGAACAAACGGAATCTTGGTTCCACCAGCTGGCTACTTGAAGGGTGTCCGCGAAATCTGCGATCGCTACGGCATCGTCATGATGTGCGACGAAGTAATGGCTGGTTTCGGTCGTTGCGGCGAATGGTTTGCTGTAAACAAGTGGGACGTCACTCCAGACCTCATTTGCTTCGCCAAGGGCGTCAACTCGGGCTACGTACCTCTCGGTGGTGTTGTCATTAGCCAAAAGATTGCAGACACATTTAAAGACCGTGTGTACCCAGGTGGACTTACCTACAGCGGTCACCCACTTGCCTGTGCTGCAGCAGTTGCATCGATCAACATTTTCAAAGAAGAGAAGATCATTGAAAATGCACGCATGCTTGGCGAAACCGTCATTGGACCAGAGCTCGAAAAACTGAAGGCGAAGCACCCATCAGTAGGTGATGTTCGTGGAGTTGGTGTGTTCTGGGCAATTGAATTGGTACGCAACCGCGAAACACGCAAGCCACTGGTTCCATTTAACGCTGCAGGTGTGGATGCCAAGCCAATGTTGGACTTCGCGGCGGAGTGCAAGAAGCGTGGCCTGTGGCCGTTCACACACTTCAACCGCACACATGTGGTGCCACCGTGCAACGCAACGCCGGACGAAGTTCGTGAAGGTATTGCGATTATCGACGAAGCGTTGACAATCGCCGACTCGTTCTACGAAGGCTGATCCGTATCGGGTTACAGCTGTGCTGTAACCCGAACTGAACCAACGACATTGCCGTGGCCCATGATGGGTGACTCAAACGCGCGCGCGTCGACATTGCTGATGTCAATACCCAATGCTTGAAGTGCAAACTTCATCACCGGTGGTCGCGCACGGTTAGCACCATCTGAAATCTTGAGCGCAATTGCTCTGCCGTCTGGCATGGCAATGGCGAACACCCCCTCGGCACCGTCTTTACCCATCAGGCCAGGAACTCCCTGAATCAACAATGTGATGTCACGCGTTGGCCCGCCCACCATTTCTGGATGCGAACGCATGGCATGCGCAACATGAGCCGCTGGCGTGCCTTCTTTGGCAGTGGCTACCGAACGAAACGCACGTGCAAGTCCGACAAGTGAGAGCGCATGTGCAGGAGCGCCACAACCGTCTACCCCAATGAACGATGCATCTTCCCCAGATAACTCGGGAACCATTTCAGTAATGCGCTGTTGCAGTGGGTGATCAACATGCAAGTACGTGGCGCGATCCCATTTGTTATGCACACATGTTGCAAGCATGCCCGAGTGCTTTCCCGAGCAATTCATTTGCAGCGGAGATTTCTGAAGTCCTGCACGCACTGCTGCCTCGTGTGCTTCTGGGTCGAGTGGATAGTCGGCAGTGTTTCCTAAATCGTTTGGAGTAAGGCCAGCCGTTGCCAGAATTTCTGTGGCCGTCCGCAAGTGTTCTTCCCGCCCATCGTGACTTGCGCACACCAACGCCAGCATGCGTGGCGGTATTTGTAAACCATTAGCCACCATCGCCGTTGCCTGAATTGGTTTAGTTGACGAGCGAGGAAACACCACCGAACCGGGGTCGCCAAGTGCGAACTGCACTGAACCGTCTTGAGCAAGTGCAACCACTGCTCCGTAGTGCACTGACTCATCGTGACCACTTCGCGTGGTAACCGCTAATTCAACAAATGCATCCGACAATGGCGAATTGCTCATCGCAACGCATCCACCAGCATCGACATGAACTTTTCGTGACTTGCTCGCGTAACCACATAAGCGTTTGGCTCTTGGTGCATCACCCCAAGTGTGTCCATGACAACCATGCCTCGCGTTAGTTCTGAACTGGTTTCTGATGCGAGATACCAATGGCGTACTTCGGTTGCAACGCTTGTGTCAATGGCGTATGCCATTGCAATTGGATCTGGTAGGTCAAAGCCATTTAAGTGCGTTTCTTCGGCGCAGAACTTTTCAAGTACACGCTGAATATCTACTGCAAAGTTTGCACGGTCGGTTCCGAGCGAACGAATCATTGCTGATTCTTGCGGCGTTACTACTGCTTCGGTACGTGAGATATCCCAGCCAACAAACTCCAAATGCATGCCCGAACGCAACACGATGTCTACTGCTTCAGGGTCAACCCACATGTTGAACTCGGCAACTTGCGTTACATTCCCGATGTGGTCAGCAACTGCTCCCATCACCACACAACGCTTCACTGCCTTAGCAATACTTGGGTCTTGTTGCAGAGCTAGTGCAATATTCGTTAGTGGTCCAAGCGTTACTAACTCGATATGGCCCGCATGTCGATGGATCGATTCAATAAGTTTGTCCACAGCGTTTCCAGATGCTGGCGTACGACCTGAAAGCGGCAGACCGATGTCTCCCATTCCGTCCTCGCCATGCACGAACTGTGCGGTGCCAAGATCACGAGAAAGTGGTTTTGCAGCACCTACATAAATTGGTGCGTTTGCTGCGCACAGTTCTGCCGTATACAACGCGTTTTGCACACCCATATCCAAAGGAACGTTCCCAGCAACAATTGAAAGCCCTACGACTTCAATGTCCGGGTTCATGAAAGCCATGATTAACGCCACCGCGTCGTCACTTGCCGTATCTGTATCTATCCAAAATGTTCGTTTCATCGGCAGACACCGTAACACTCGTAGTATC
>JBEAOI010000040.1:0-8008 GCA_041165005.1 Actinomycetota bacterium | reverse complement strand
GCAAAGGAAATCGTTGATAATGCGGCGCCGGTTTCTGTAGCGCTTGCTCGTCAGATGATGTGGAGAATGCTTGGAGCTCCGCATCCAATGGATGCGCATCGCGTTGACAGCCGAGGAATTCAAATACGCGGACGGTCGAAAGATGTGCAAGAGGGCGTTATGAGCTTCTTGGAAAAACGTCCGGCAGTGTTCACGGAGCGCGTGACAACTGACTTGCCCGACATCTTCCCTGAATGGGAAGAACCAGAGTTCTTCTAGACAACATGCCGATGCTCTATGACGAAGTTGGTGGAAGCGAATTCTTTGTTCGCCTAGTTGATCGCTTTTACGAAGGCGTGGTGCAAGACGAAGTGTTGTGGCCGTTGTATCCCGATCATGATGACTTAGCTGGCGCACGCGAGAGATTGACGTTGTTTCTTATTCAGTATTGGGGTGGTCCTACGACGTACAGCGATGAGCGTGGTCACCCGCGGTTGCGTCAGCGACATTTTCCATTTGCAATTGGCGAATTAGAGCGAGATAGATGGATGTTGCATATGCAAACTGCGGTTGATGAGTGCGCTACTGATCCCGATGTTCACGCGCAGCTCTCTGAATACATGGCAAACGCTGCGCAACACATGATTAATCGTTAGCTAGAGGAGAGCGAAGCAAGCGATTGCTGAAGCTGACGCCACGTTAAGTGAATCAACTCCATCAGCCATCGTGATGTTGGCAAGTTGGGTGCACAGATTGAGGCTCGCATCGCTGAGGCCCTGTCGCTCCGAACCAAGAACAAGGGCTCGCTTGCCTTCAATGTGAATCGATCGAAGGTTGCTCACTTGGCGTGACTCGTGGTGAGGCGTTAAGCCAATGGTGGAAAACCCGGACTGATGAAGTTGCGTCAGCATTTCGCTGGTGTTCGTAAAGCGAGCGAAGCCAAGTTTGAACGTGGTGCCCATGCTGACGCGCAGTGCTCTGCGAGAAAGTGGGTCGGAACTCGTGGAATCAAGCAGTAATCCGTCCCATCCAAGGGCAGCGGCAGTGCGCGCAATTGACCCAACATTGCTTGGGTTGTCTACGCAGTCAAGAACAATCAGTCTGGTTGCGCGGGCAATGAGATCATCGCTGGAGATAATCGGAGGGCGTTTAAACACGCCAATCGCATCTAGTGGCACGCCAAGTCCAGTTACTTCTCGACGAATATCTGCACTCGCTACAAGAGTTGTGCCGCCCGCATTGTGCACTACATCGGAGAACTCTGTTGCGCATTTTGGGTCGCACAACACCACATCGGGAATGCAGCCGGCTTCAAGTGCTCGATGGACAACTAGGTCGCCTTCAGCGATGAACAGTCCTTCGTTTAATGCGGATTTACGTTGAGCAATGGTGGTGAGTTGTCGCTCGCGCCAACGAAAAGCATGTAGCCGTGGGTCTAGCGCATCGTCAACGGTGACGATCATGAATGACTAGTACAGCCAGGGGAACGCGTCCCAGTTTGGTTCGCGTTTTTCGAGGAACGAATTGCGTCCTTCCTCGGCTTCATCGGTCATGTATGCAAGTCGAGTGGCTTCACCCGCAAACACCTGTTGTCCAACAAGACCATCATCAATCAAATTAAACGAGAACTTCAGCATGCGTTGTGCAGTCGGGCTCTTGCCGTTGATCTCTTTGGCCCACTGCAACGCGGTTGCCTCAAGTTCGGCATGAGGAATAACCGCATTGACCATGCCCATTTGGCGTGCATCTTCTGCGGAGTATTCACGACCGAGGAAGAAAATTTCACGCGCAAACTTCTGTCCAACTTGTCGAGCAAGGTATGCCGAACCAAAACCGCCATCAAAACTGGCAACATCGGCGTCGGTCTGCTTAAAGCGTGCGTGTTCTTTGCTGGCAAGCGTGAGGTCGGAGACAACATGCAAGCTATGTCCACCACCAGCAGCCCAACCCGGAACAACACAAATCACAATTTTTGGCATGAAGCGAATGAGTCGCTGAACTTCCAAAATGTGGAGACGTCCGGTGCGACCTGGCTCGATCGTGTTTGCAGTTTCGCCATCTGCGTATTTGTAACCGTCTTTGCCGCGAATGCGCTGATCTCCGCCACTGCAAAACGCCCAGCCACCGTCTTTAGGCGAAGGGCCATTGCCGGTTAGCAGTACGCAACCTACGTCGCTCGACTGACGAGCGTGATCGAGTGCTGTGAACAGTTCATCGACGGTCGCGGGGCGAAATGCATTACGAATTTCTGGACGGTTAAATGCGATACGAACCGTGCCATGCGCTTTTGCGCGGTGGTAGGTGATGTCGTTAAACGAAAAACCTTTTACTTCGTCCCACTGAGTTGGATCAAAAATGTCAGATACGTGCTTGGTGCTCACACTCTTAGTGTAAGCCCTGCCACATACGTGTTCGCTTGGCGTGCTCTGGGTATTGCGCAAGAAAGCGCTCAGCCCACTCCTTGTTTATTGAGTCGCCTTGCTTCTTGGTTTGCGGTTCGGGCACCACATCAATGGGTGTATCAATGAACGCCATGATTCGCCGAATGGTGAGATCCGTATCTCGAGTGAGTTGCTCATAGGTGATATGTAGTGGCGTGATGTTGTTTTGTGCGAAGTACACATCCCAGTCTGAGTTCTCGTCTGAGATGCGAATGAGCGCCGCGGAAATTGCGTCTGCGTCGTACACAGGTTCGGCTTTAGTCGCCATGTTGCTGTTCCACGATTCGGTTTGTGCGGCGCGCACAAATGAAATTGCCTGACGAAGCTCGTCCTCGCGTGTGATGCGAACCCACTTCACCGGCACATTCCAAAAACTTGCATCAACACCCATGTCCAGCATGTGACGCTTGTATTGATTCCAATGCATCTTCACGCCGAAGACGCCATTTGCGGTGGTGTATTGCGAAGCAATCGCGCTGAGGTAGCGGCGCCACGATGCAGCACTGAAATATGAAATGTCTCGCCACGGGTAGCGGCCTGTGAGCTTGCGCACTCGTGCGATAGGGCGGCGGGTCATTCGGATTGTTGGTTGGCCACACTCATTTCGAATTCGCTCAAAGTTCTTCGTTTGAATATTGAGGTATTCGATAGGAGTGCCCGCGAGATTGGTGCCACGCAGAATGGAGCACAGCAGCGTCGAGCCGGTGCGCTCAACCGAAGCAATTGCTAAAAACGAGCGTGTTTCCACTCTGAAAGCCTAGAAGCAGGCCTCTTGCTGATACGGTTTTTACGCTTTACGAACACACTCAAGGAGAAATTCCCCATGGCAAATGCACTCACCACCGCAGACTGGACCAAGCGAGCTGGCCAAAAGGTTGCACGCACCCAATTGTTCATCGATGGAAAGTTTGTCGACTCGGCAAGTGGAAAGACTTTTGAGTCCATTAACCCGCGCGATGGGTCGGTGATTGCGCAAGTTGCTGAGGGAGATGTTGAAGACATCAACCGCGCGGTGGCGGTTGCGAAGCGAACGTTTGAAGCCGGTGTGTGGAGCGAGATGGCTCCACTTGACCGCAAGAACGTCATGTTGAAGTGGGCACAGCTCATTCGTGAAAACGCTGAAGAGCTCGCGCTTCTCGAGACCATGAACTGTGGAAAGCCAATTAGCGACTCGCTGAATGTCGACGTTGCATCGTGTGCAAACAACATTCAGTGGTACGCAGAAACCATTGACAAGTTGTACGGCGAGATTGCTCCGGTTCCTCGCGACAGCATCGCGTTGATTGAACGTGAACCAATGGGAGTTGTTGGTGCTGTTGTTCCTTGGAACTACCCACTCATCATTAGTTCGTGGAAAGTTGGCGCAGCACTTGCTGGTGGAAACTCCATCATCTTGAAGCCAGCTGAGCAGTCGCCGCTGTCGGCATTGTTGTTTGCTGAGCTTGCGGTGCGTGCTGGTTTGCCAGAAGGTGTATTCAACGTAGTGAACGGTTTTGGACCAAGCTGCGGTGGAACACTTGGCAAGCACATGGATGTCAACAAGTTGGCATTCACGGGTTCGACGGAAGTGGGCAAGTATTTCTTGAAGTACTCAGCTGAGAGCAACGCAAAGGCTGTGTCACTCGAGCTTGGTGGCAAGACTCCACACGTAGTGTTGAGCGACTGCCCAGATCTTGATGCTGCTGCATCGGCTATCGCGTGGGGCGTGTTCTACAACGCCGGCCAAACCTGTCACGCTGGAACTCGCATGGTCGTAGACCAAAAGATTGAAGACGAGTTACTCGACAAGGTGCGCAAGGTGTCAGAAACCATCATGCCTGGCGACACCTACGACCCAGCAACTGCAATGGGAACCATTGTTGACCGTGCACAGTTTGATCGTGTGAACGAATACATCGGCATTGGTCAAGCAGAAGGCGCAACCATTCATACGGGTGGCAAGCCAGTGGAGCCAACGAAGGGCGGCATCTACATTCCGCCAACCATTTTCCAGAACGTAAAGCCTGGTATGCGGATTGAAAAGGAAGAGATCTTCGGACCTGTTCTTGGTTCAATTCGTGTGTCAAGCGATGAAGAAGCGGTTCGCATTGCTAACGATTCTCAATACGGCCTTGGTGCTGCGTTGTGGACGCGCGATGTAAGCAAGGCTCACAAGATCTCGCGCCAATTGCGTGCGGGAACTGTTTGGGTCAACACATTCGACCGCTCATCAATCACCACGCCATTCGGTGGTTTCAAGCAGTCGGGTACCGGTCGCGACCGTTCGTTGCACTCCATCGAGGGCTACACGAACTTGAAGACCACCTGGATTCAGTTGTAAACAGAAGTATTCATTCGTATTCAAAGGGGAATATATGCGTTGCGGATTTATTGGTCTTGGTCACATTGGCAAGTTTCTTGCGGGCAGTCTTGTTCGCAATGGCTTCGAAGTCACCGTGTTCGACCTCAATGAAGAGGCAGGAAAGCCACTTGTAGCTAAGGGCGCAAAGTGGGCCACTTCAATTAAAGAACTGTGCGATGCATCTGACACCGTGTTCACGTGCTTGCCATCGCCACGAGCAATTGATGCAGTAGTTGCTGGGCCTGGCGGAGTTCTTGAGTCGCTTGCGGGTCGTGCAACTCCAGCCACATGGGTGGACATGAGCACGAATGATCAAAGCGAAACCTTGCGCCTTGGAGAAATTGCTAAGTCAAAAGGCGTGCAGATTCTTGAGTCACCAGTAACGGGAGGCGTACACAAAGCAGCGCATGGTGACATCACTGTGCTGGTTGGTGGAGAAGACAAAGTGTTCCAGGCTCACAAGGCGGCACTTGCTGCAATGGGCAACCCAGTGCTCTACATCGGACCACTTGGTAGCGCAGCTGTTATCAAAGTGATTACCAACATGCTCGCGTTCATTCACTTGGTTGCAGCTGGCGAAGCACTCATGCTCGCAAAGCGTGCGGGTCTCGACCTTGGTGTTGCATTCGAAGCGATTAAGGAAAGTTCGGGTAACAGTTTTGTTCACGAAACCGAAAGCCAAGTCATCTTGAACGGTTCGTACAACATCAACTTCACCATGGACCTTGCAATTAAGGACTTAGGATTCGCAATGGGTTTCGGTCGCGAATTCGGTGTGCCGCTAGACCTTGCTGGCCACACGTATCAAACCTTTATTCGTGCGAAAGAGGCTTACGGCGGAGATGCATGGTCATCGCAAGTGGTGAAGTTGCTTGAAGACGCAACCGGCACCGACTTGCGTGCACCAGGCTTCCCAGCCGAACTCGAATAACACCGAGTTCAGTCAGCGCTAGGGGGAAGCGATGTCACGAGAACAGCAAGTGCGCAAAGAGTTGGCTGCTGCATTTCGTTGGGCTGCACGACTGAACTTTCATGAAGCTGTTGCAAATCATTTCAGCATGGCCGTTTCTGATGACGGTCAGCAGTTTGTGGTTAACCGGGCAGGCACTCATTTTTCTCAAGTGACTGCAAGTGGACTCGTTTTGGTTGATACCGCGATGAAGGGCGACCCGCTTCAACATGGAGTAGACCCAACTGCTTGGGTATTGCATTCGTACTTGCATCGCAATGTTCCACATGCAAAGTGCGTTCTGCACACGCACATGCCGTACACCACAGCACTTGCATGTCTTAAAGATTTTGAATTTCTGATGCTCGACCAAAACGCAAGCGCGTTCTATGGGCGCATTGCCTATGACCGCCACTATGCGGGAATGGCGCTAGACCCATCAGAAGGTGAGCGGATTGCGTCGTTGCTTGTGGATGGAAAAGACGTGTTGTTTATGGGTAACCACGGGGTCATGGTGGTGGGCGAGTCGGTCGCGCAGGCTTTCGACTCGTTGTACTACCTGGAAAAGGCTGCGCAGTTGCAGGTGCTCGCGCTGTCTACTGGTCGGCCACTTCAGTTGGTCGATAACGAAACCGCAGCTCTGGTGGCCAAGCAAACTCGTGAGTATCCCGGTGTAGCCGTACTGCATTTTGAAGCACTAATGCACATCCTCGATAACGAGTGCCCCGACTACGACAAGTAGTAGTTTTTACGAAAACCCCAAGAGAAGAAGGAATCAACTGTCATGAAAGCAGCCGTTTGTCGCGAATTTGGAAAGCCACTCGTCATTGAAGAAGTAACACTTGCCGAGGCTGGTCCGGGTGAAGTGAAAGTAAAACTTTCAGCTGTTGCAATTTGCCATAGTGATATCACGTATGCAGATGGACACTGGGGTGGAACTCTTCCTGCCGTGTACGGCCACGAGTGTGCGGGAGTTGTTGAAACTGTTGGCGAAGGCGTCACAACAGTAAAAGTTGGAGACCATGTTGTTGTCACGCTCATTCGTTCGTGCGGTCATTGTCACGGATGCAGCATGGGCAACCCAGTTACATGCTCGACGCAATTCCCACTTGATGCAGAGAGCCCAATCAAGGACAAAGATGGAAAGTCAGTTGTGCAAAGCATGCGCACGGGTGGATTTGCAGAAAAAGTCTTAGTGCACGAATCACAATGTGTAACGGTGCCGAAGAACATCAAAATGGCAAGTGCATCATTGTTGGCCTGCGGCGTAATCACAGGTTTTGGTGCAGTAACCAACACGGCGAAAGTTCCTGCTGGTAGTCACGTTGTAGTAATTGGAACTGGTGGCGTTGGACTTAACTCCATTCAAGGTGCACACGTCAGCGGCGCACGCACGGTCATTGCTATCGATGTTGTGGACAGCAAGATTGAGGCAGCAAAAGGCTTCGGTGCAACACACGGCATTAACTCAAAAACAGAAGATGTTGCAGCCCGCGTGCTTGAGATCACTGGCGGTCATGGTGCCGATTACGTGTTCGTCACTGTTGGTGTGAAGTCTGCTTTTGACTCGTCGTATGGCATGCTCGCCAAGAGCGGTTCCGTTGTTCTGGTTGGAATGCCAGCAAGCGGCGTGATGTCAGAGATCGATCCAGGAACCATGGCTGCTTACAGCCAAAACATTCTCGGTTCAAAGATGGGCAGCGCTCGCATTCAGGTGGACATCCCAAACTTGGTTGACTTGTACGGCCAAGGTCGCGTGAAGCTTGATGAACTTGTCACCAAGACATACCCAATTGAACAAATCAACGAAGCAATCGACGCGGTAAAGCGCGGCGAGGCACTCCGAAACGTCATCGTTTTCTAGTATGAAAATCGTCGACATCAAGACATTCGTGGTGGGCAATCCGCCGCCACGATTCGGTGGTCGTTACTTCATCTTCGTAAAGATCACTACCGATACCGGCATCTCTGGAATCGGTGAAATTTACACTGCAACATATTCGCCACATCTAGTAGCGAAAATGGCAGAAGAAGTTGCTGCACGACACGTCATTGGTGCCGATCCGTTCCAAATTGAACACATGTGGCGCAACGTGTATGGCCGTGGCTATGCGCACCGCCCAGACCTCACAACTGGCGGAATCGTTTCCGGTTTTGAAATGGCTATGTGGGACATCTGCGGAAAAGAAACAGGAAAGCCTGTTTACGAACTGCTCGGTGGTCGCGTGCACGAAAAACTCCGTGCTTACACCTACTTGTATCCGCCAGTTGGTGTCGATGTGTATGCAGATGATCCTG
>JBEAOI010000039.1:0-3866 GCA_041165005.1 Actinomycetota bacterium | reverse complement strand
GCAGCTGGCGGAGACGTCAACTACGAAGGTGCATCTGGCCCACAGGACATGAACGGAAACGGCGAACCAGTTAATGCTTCGTACGGCGTTCTTACCTTTGGTGCAGACAACCGCTTCAAGTACGAAGATGCTTCATACGTTCTTGCAGACGCTCCAGAGTCGGACATTGTTCCTGCTACTGAAGTAACTGTAGAGCGTAAGGGTGACGGCGTATTGAAGATCGGTTCGCTCTTGCCAGAAACCGGTTCACTCGCATTCCTCGGACCACCAGAATTCGCTGGTGTTGAGTATGCAATCAGCCTCATCAATGCGGCTGGCGGCGTGCTTGGCAAGCCAGTTGAGTATGTTCAAGGTGACTCGGGTGACACCAGCACTGATACAGCAAGCACCACCGTTGACCGTCTCCTCGGAGAAAACGTTGACGCAATTATCGGTGCAGCTTCGTCTTCAGTGACATTGACCGTAATCGACAAGATCACAGCAGCTGGCGTAATTCAGTTCAGCCCAGCTAACACGTCGGACAAGCTCTCAACCTACGCTGACAATGGTCTGTACTTCCGTACCGCACCAGCTGACAAGCTTCAGGGTGCAGTGCTTGCAAACCTCATCGCAGGTGACGGCGCAGCAACTGTGTACATCATGGCGTTGGACGATGCTTACGGAACGGGTCTTGCAGACGCGATCGAAGCAAACCTCACCGCAGCAGGTGTAACTGTTGTTGGCAAGAAGATCTACGATCCAAAAGCAACGACATTCGATGCTGAAGTTGGCGAAATCAAGACTGCTAACCCAGACGCAATCATGCTCGTAACATTCGACGAAGGTTCACGTATCTTGCGCACCATGGTGGAGCAAGGAATCGGACCTAAGGACAAGAAGGTTTACGGTTGTGACGGCAACATGGGTAACGCACTCGGCGAAAACTTCGATTCGGGTAAGTAATCCCTGACTCTGTCAGATTAAGAAAGGCCCCCAGCCGAAAGGTTGGGGGCCTTTTTATTTGTCTGCGTTTATGTCGTAACGAAAAGCAGGTGTGGCCTCAGCCGCCGGTCATTTTGGCAAGTGTTCCCAAGTACAACTTGATGACGTTTGGGTCTTCAAGCAATTGGCGACCTGTTCCTGTGTAAGCGTTTTTTCCCTGATCGAGAACATAACCGCGATCGGTCACTTGCAAACAACGTCGTGCATTCTGCTCCACCATCAAGATCGCAATTCCCTCAGCGTTGATTCGCTTGCATTGAATGAATACTTCGTCTTGAAGCGCTGGGGAAAGACCGGCGCTCGGTTCATCAAGTAACAACAGTTTTGGTTCCATCATGAGCGCGCGACCCATGGCAACCATTTGACGCTCGCCACCCGAAAGAGAACCGGCACGCTGATTCGCACGTTCGCGAAGCTTTGGAAACAACGAAGTCACATACTCGAAGCGCTCTTCAAAAACACTCGGCTTAATGAAGCAACCCATTTCCAGGTTTTCGGAAACCGTCAAACTCTGGAAAACGTTTTGGGTTTGTGGAACATATCCAACGCCCTGCTCCACGAGTTCGTGCGCTTTTTTGCCAGTGATGTCATTGTCGAGGAAACGAACTTGACCAGAACGCACTCCGCACTGTCCAAGGATTGCCTTCAGCACAGTTGACTTGCCCGCCCCATTGGGACCAATGACGCCAACGAACTCACCTTTACGAACTTCGATATTGCAACCGTTCAGAATGTTTACTTCTGGGATGTAACCGGCAACTAATTCGTCTACAACGAGAACACGATCATCGGACATTATGCATTTCCCTCTTCAAGTAGCGATTTGCCTTGGTGTGTTCCGAGGTATGCCTCAATCACTGCTGGGTTCGCTGAGATCTGTTCAGGAGTGCCCTCGGCAATAATTCGACCCTCTGCCATAACCACAACCCAGTCCGATATGTCATGCACCATGTCCATGTCGTGCTCTACGAACAGCACCGTCATGCCATCATCGCGCAACCCGCGAATGTGTTCGTTCAAGCTCTGCTTGAGTGCGGGGTTCACACCAGCCATAGGTTCATCGAGCATGACTAGACGTGGGTTGGTCATGAGCGCTCGCGCCATTTCAAGCAATTTACGCTGACCACCAGAAAGCGTTCCGGCGTATTGGTCGCGCATGTGATCAAGTTTGAATCGCTTCAACAATTCGTCTGCTCGACGCTCAATCATCGCCTCTTGTTTGCGATATCGAAATGGCAGCAAACCATTCCACCACTTCTCGCCCATTTGGTGAGTTGCACCAAGTTTCATATTTTCAATAACGGAAAGCTTTGTGAGGCTCTTGGTCAACTGGAATGTACGAACCATGCCCAAGCTTGCAGTTTTATGGGCGACAACTTTCTTGAGGTTCTTGCTGTCAAACATCCATTCACCGGTATCTGGGGTATCAAAACCAGTGAGCAAGTTAAAGAGCGTGGTCTTGCCTGCACCATTTGGTCCAATGAGTGCGGTAATTGAACCTCGCTGCACTTCAAGGTGCTGAACGTCTACAGCCGTCACGCCGCCGAAATTCCTGCGTACATTCTCAGCGAGCAAAATTGGATCCGGTTTAGCAACACCCGGTGAAGCATTAACCGAAGCCAATGCCGCGCGAGCACGCTGCGCAAGTTCCGTATAGGTTCGCTCAGCGTCCATCTAGTGCCATCTCTTCTTTGCTGCCAAATATTCCCTGAGGCCTAAATGTCATCAGCAACATGAGCCCCAGACCGATCAGCATGTAGTTGACGGGTCCGACCTGAGATTTCTGAATGATTCCAACGCCAAAGATGTCAAACGGACGATCTTTCGTTAATTCGCGCAAGAAGTTATCGCTGAATACATAGAGTCCCCAGAAAATCATCGGACCGATGACCGAACCACTTACTTTTGCAACTCCGCCGAGCACCAGCGCTGTTAGCACGTAGAAGGTGACGTCGCGGCTGTAGTTATCGGGTTGCACGGATCCACGATCGAGGGCAAAAATCATTCCCGAGAACATCCCGACTACGCCACCAATGATGAGCGACTGCATCTTGTAGCTGTACACATTTTTTCCGAGACTGCGAACCGCATCTTCGTCTTCACGAATCGCTTTGACAACTCGGCCCCATGGGCTCTTCATCAACAGATATACCAAGAAGGAAAACACGATGACAAGAGACCAGCCCACGATCATGGTCCATAACGAGTAGCCGCTGTATTGAAATGGTCGAATACCGTACTGTGCACCTGGGTCGAATGGGCTCAGATCTCTAAAGGATGCACTGAAACTGTTAATGCCATCGCTTCCGCCGAAATACTCCTTGAATCGAACCGAACGGACGACAAGTCGAACGATCTCTGCAGTTGCGATGGTGACGATAGCTAAATAGTCAGCACGCAATCGCAATGTAGGAATACCTACAAGCAAACCAAGGATGATAACGAGAGCAAGACCGATGAGTATTCCCCACCACATTCCCACTCCGAAGTACTGAGAAGTCATTCCTAATCCGTAGGCACCACATGCCATGAACGCTGATTGGCCAAAGTTCAATAGGCCTGTATATCCGAATTGGATGTTGAGTCCGATTGCCGCCAAAGCGAAATACGCGGCGTCAATACCAAAGAACGCCGAGATGGTGTTTTCGAGAATTTTTATGAAATCCATATCAGCCGACCCTCTGCTTTCGACCGAGTATTCCTTGCGGACGAACCACGAGAACGATGATCAGAATGAACAACGCAGGTGCATTTTTCAGTTCAGCCGGAACTACGAGCGAAGCCAGCTCTACAAGCAATCCAACGAAGAAGCCGCCGATGAGAGCTCCGTAGGCGGAACCAAGACCGCCGAGCGTGATACCAGCGAACATCAAAAAGATCAAGCC
>JBEAOI010000038.1:0-4621 GCA_041165005.1 Actinomycetota bacterium | reverse complement strand
TAAAGCCATCCTCTACTGCTTTGTCGAGCGCCTGCGTAATTGTTAGATCGCTATCAATGAATACCGCATCGGGTCGTGGAACCATAATTTCGCGCACCACAGTGTCGCCGAACTCAATGATTGACTCGATGAGTTCTCGCTCCTCGTGCTCAATCACGCTCTCCTGAGCAGCCGCTTCCACAATTCCCAGAAACTCTTGCTCTCCAATGAACGGCCCTTGCTTGAGGCCCTCACCCTTCACGATGACGTTGGTGAGTTTGATTAACACCGTTGACGCCGCACGCAATGGCCAAAAACGCACCAGCAAGGAAATAGGGCGTGCAGTTGATGTTGCACCACGCACGGGGTTGAGCACCGCGTAAGTCTTTGGAACTGCCTCAGCGAGAACAAAGAACAACAACACGTTGATGACGACACCGATTGCAACTCCGGCTGGGCCAAACAAGCGACCCGCAACGACTCCCATGAGAGTTGCCTGCACGGTCTGGCAGATATTCACTGTGAGCAACAATGGGTTCACCCACAACGTTGGTTCGGCGGCAAGTCGCACCAATGCTTTGCCCGATTTCGCTCCTTTTTCTGCCAATGCAGCGGCTCTTGGCTTTGTCATTTGAGACAGACTCATTTCAGCAAGAGAAAGGAAAATGAGAACCACAAGGATCAACCCGATGGCGGCAATCATCCAATAGTCAATTGCCGTTGGTGTTTGGGCAAACATCATTACTTCTCTGTCTCCTGAATATGTCGGAATCGATCTGGTGCAGCATGGCCCCAGTGAAAGGCTTCTAGATGTTTACGCTCACGAGCATGCATTGCAGCTTCTGCTTCCGGATTGTCGTGATCGTTTCCCAGAACATGAAGTATGCCATGAACCAGAAGTAGCGCTAGTTCATCATCGACTGTTCCAGCATGACGTGGAGCCTGCTCAACTGCGACGCTTGGACAAATAACCACATCACCGAGCAGCAAAGGCAATTCTGAAACATCAAGCGGTGAAGGCTCTGGTGTTTTTGACATCGCGCCAGGCCCAGGCGAACGTGTTGCTTCAACAGCGTCGAGCGGAAATGACAACACATCTGTTGCATATGACTTACCCATGTACTGCAAATTCAATTCAGCCATTGTTGGAGCATCAATAAACATCACGGTCATTTCCGTCAAACCCTTAACACCTTCGGCGCGCAGAACATCGAGCGCAAGGTTCTGCCAACGAGCAAGATCAATTTCAAGATCCTGTTGCTCATCTGCCATAAATACTTCTGGTTCCCCGTCGCCTCCAACGCGACGAGGTTTAGAAACACCCGGTCGCGATTCAGCCATGGTTGGGTGTTTGCTTTTCGTAAGCAGCAACAATGTCAGCAACAATGCGGTGACGGACAACGTCCGTTGCATCGAGGTGAACAAACGTTAAGTCTTTAATGCCAGTGAGCACTCGCTCAACTCCAAGCAATCCACTACGTCCATCTGGCACGTCAACTTGGGTGGTGTCACCTGTAACGACGACTTTTGAACCAAAACCGATACGCGTGAGAAACATCTTCATTTGTTCTGGCGTGGTGTTTTGAGCCTCGTCCAAAATGACAAAACTGTTGTTCAATGTGCGACCACGCATAAACGCGAGTGGGGCAACTTCTACTATTTGTTTTTCGAGATATGTCTTTGCAGTTTCTGCACCAACCATGTCGTGCAATGCGTCATACAACGGACGCAGATACGGATCGATCTTTGCCGTGAGATCACCAGGCAGGAATCCGAGGCGCTCTCCTGCTTCCACAGCTGGGCGAGTCAAGATGATGCGTTGCACGCGCTTCGTGTTCAGCGCAAGTACCGCCATTGCAACGGCGAGCCAACTCTTTCCCGTACCAGCAGGTCCGATGCCAAACGTAATGACATTGTCTCTAATTGCTTCTACATACTTTCTTTGGCCCGAAGTCTTTGCGCGAACGTTCTTGCCACTGCTCGTGCGCAAAATGTCCTCGGTAAGAATCAAACTTGGCTTTTCATTTGCCTGCACCATCACGATTGATCGCGAGAGCACGGAGCGATCGAGTGATTCTCCGCGTTGCAACAAAGCAGTGAGCTCTTCGAATAATCGGGATACGACATCAGATTGAGGACCGGAAATTGACACTTCGTTTCCGCGAACACGGATAGCGACATCTTCAAATTCGCCTTCAATGAACCTCAGGTGCTCATCTCGCTCGCCGAGGAGTCCGCTCATCAGATGTGCCCCGGGCACAACAAACGTGACTGCCATATCGCCCCCAAATCTAGCGGGGTTTACTGGCTAAAGAACTAAGTCTGAAAACGAGTTCGGTGCTTGTTCTTTGACTTCTTGAGACTCAACCTGCGACGGCGAGAAATCAAGCGCGTAGTACCTCTGGACGGTCAGCGGAACCAAACGAGCACCACCAACTTGACGCGCCATTCGGTACATCAGTTCGGCTGCTCCGCCAAATTCGTTTGGCTGATTGGACTCCGGCATGTCGAAAACCAACAACGAACCTTCACGAGCTTCAACGGCCATTGCTTGCCGCGCCATGAACATGCTGACACCCTTTGTTACATACGAAGGGTCGACAACCGCCCAGACCACGTAATGAACCTTGTTTGTCGCAAACTGCTGCGGGTAGTTCTTCCTGAAATAGTGCTCACTTAGCCAACGTGTACGGCGTACGTCTGTTGCAATCATGGTCATCGCAACCGGCATGTTGTCTTCCCACACCACCCATGCACGATTCGTTGCATCTGAAAGTTGATCGTTGAACTCCAGACGGTCCAGCATTTCGTGAGTGACTGCTTCTTCAGCTGTTCGCGCATAAGCGCGGGTGTACAGCGTCCACAACTGATCCTTGAGCACCGAATCGGTAACTGGAGAGTGGCGGGTAACGAACATTTTTGGGGAACTCCAAACAGGCCGCAAATGCGGCTTAGGGTTCTCCGCCCTGCGTCAAAATTACCCCATCCTCAGTGTGTGAAAAGGGATGCTGTACCGTTTGCCAAGTGAATTCTGCGCCTATTTCACGCCTTTCTTGGGGCTTAACTGGCGTTGGTTTGGTCCTGTCCGCCGCCGTTGCGACAAGTGGCTCGCCGAGCTTCAGTGACAGCGCCTACCTCATTGCCACGGTTCAGGTCATGGTGTTTCTCGCCATCTCCGCGAAATTCAATAAACCCGACAAAGTGTTGTGGCCTGCACTTTTCGTCATTGCTGTGGCGTCAACCACAGCACAGTTATTGGATGAGCAATTCACCAATGTGAACTTGCAAGCAATTCCCGAATCGTTGTTCTTATTGGTTCAAGCCACTCTGGCGTTCGGCCTGCTGCTGATTATTCGGCGCCGCATTGGCAACGATCCGCTGAGTGTTCTTGGTGATGGATTAATTGTCGCGCTCGGCGCCTGGTTTCTCATTTGGGTGGTTTTTCTTCAACCAACATTTAACGAAGACACAACAGTTCTTCTGGTTACCGGCATTCAGGGGGCGACACTTGCAATCAGTGCGATTGTGCTCTTCTCGTTGGCAACGCTGCTATTTGGAGACGCTGCACGTACACCTGCTGTTTGGCTGATTGCATTTGCCATCACGTTTACGCTCGCTGGAGATTTCCTGTACGCGGCAAACGATTCGGGTCGATTCCAGATTGACGTTCAATACATCAATGCCTCATATGTGTTCTGTTTGTTTCTCTGCTCTGCGGCTTTTGTACACAGCAGCATTTCCACGATTACCGAACATGGTGCAGCACGCGCTCAACGACCGCTTCTTGGACGTCTCATCACCACTACAGCGGCGCTTACCATTCCGGTAGTTGTGCTTGCTCTTACAGAAGCAGCAGACCAAACCGACCGAATAGTTCGAGCAGTTTCTGTCTTTGTTTTGACAATTGCCGTAACTGCGCGTGTCATTCATGCGGTTCGCGCAAATGCAACTACGCAGCGCTCTCTCATTCATTCAGCACAAACTGATGCGTTGACAGGTTTGCCCAATCGCAGCCTGATGCTTGCTCACGTAAACGCAGCTCTTGAGTTTGCAGAACAAGACCAGCGAAACCCATCAGTGTTGTTTATTGACGTTGATCGATTCAAGAACATCAATGACTCTCTTGGTCACCAAGCAGGAGACAATGTGCTGATTGCGGTTGCTCAACGGTTGAAGAACGCACTGCCTGAGCGATGTGTTGTTGGTCGAATTTCGGGAGATGAGTTCGTCATCCTTGACCCAGGCACACGCGGTGCAAGCGACGCCATGATCGTTGCCGACAAGATTCTTGAAAGCTTTAACGAACCACTTTCTCTTCGTCAAGGCGACGTATTCGTTTCAACAAGCATCGGCGTAGCAACCTTTCACAAACGTATTTCAACTAATGCAGATGACTTACTTCGCCATGCAGACACAGCTATGTATCGAGCCAAAGATGCAGGTCGTAACTGTGTAGCCATATTTGATGAGTCGATGCTTGAACGAGTTACTCAGCGTCTTGCTGTTGAAACTGCGCTATATCGCGCTCTCGAACGCCGTGAATTGCGCTTGGTTCACCAACCAATTGTCGACATTGAACTTGGTGATGTTGTTGGTTTTGAAGCACTCATGCGTTGGACACGTGATGATGGCAGCATTATCT
>JBEAOI010000037.1:0-4432 GCA_041165005.1 Actinomycetota bacterium | reverse complement strand
ACCGTTGATGCTGTGCAGTTGAAGGCTCTTGCCGACTTGCCAAGTCGCGAAGTTCTGTTGTCCATGTTCGCTGGTGCTCTCAAGGCCCCACTCAGCAAGACCGCGAACTTGCTCCAGGCTCCAATGCGTCGTGCCGCTTACGGCATCAAGGCGCTCATCGAATCGAAGGATGCGGCGTAATTGCCACGTTCAAGAAACCAATCCCAATAACCAAGATCAATACAGAAAAATAGGAGAAAAGAAATGGCACTCACCAAAGACCAGATTCTTGACGGAATCGCAGAATTGTCAGTAATCGAATTGAAGGACCTCCTCGATGCATTCGAAGAGAAGTTCGGCGTTACCGCAGCAGCACCAGTTGCTGTTGCAGCAGCAGGCGGAGCAGCAGCAGCAGCTCCAGCAGCAGCAGAAAAGGACGAGTTCACAGTTGTCTTGAAGGACGGCGGAGCTCAGAAAATTCAGGTCATCAAGGTAGTTCGCGAACTCACCAGCCTTGGCTTGAAGGAAGCAAAGGACCTCGTAGACGGCGCTCCAAAGCCTGTTATCGAGGGTGCCAGCAAGGACGATGCCGAGAAGGCAAAGGCCAAGTTGGAAGAAGCCGGCGCAACCGTCGAACTCGCGTAATTTCAGCCATTTAGGTCTGTAAGCCCGGGGCGAAAGCCTCGGGCTTCAGCCGTCTATCAGGTCTAGGTATAAAGCCGCAAAAGCGGCGGTAGCCTAGTTCGTTGCCGTGCGTAGCCCCCTGAACCTTCCCCCAAAGAAGTTCATCTGGCTCGTCGATTCGTATTCATCACTTCTCGATCAGGAGTAAATCAGTGGCCTCACGTGCGTCTGCACGCGAACGGTATTCGTTCGCGACCCTTCCAGAAACCCTCGAACTTCCAGACCTCATCGCGGTACAACGCGAGAGTTTTGATTGGTTCCTTAAAGAAGGATTGAAGGAAGCTTTCGAAGATATTTCGCCAATCAAAGGATTCAGCGACGATCTTCAGCTCGAACTTGAATTCGACCCAGACGATGAAGATCTTTGTCCAAAACCAAAGTTCACTGTTGCGGAGTGCCGCGAACGTGACATGACATATGCGTCGCCAGTGTTTGTGCGCGCGCGTTTCTTGAACAAGCCAACTGGCGAAATTAAAGAACAAGTTGTGTTCATGGGCGACTTCCCGAAGATGACCGAAAAGGGAACCTTCATCATCAACGGCACCGAGCGTGTTGTTGTGTCGCAGCTTGTTCGTTCACCAGGCGTAATTTTCGAACCAGGTGAGCGTTATCGCTTGCGTAACTTGTCAAAGCACCAGTTGGTAAAGGGAACCATCCACCCGTACCGCGGTGAGTGGTTGGAGTTCGACGTAGAGCAGAAGCCAGGTAAAGACGTCACCGCTGGAACACGCGTTGCACGTAAGCGCCGCATCGGAATTTTCACTCTGTTGCGCGCACTTGGTTACGACGAAGAGAACGCTCCAGGCTTCCTTGATCGTTTCGTGAACTACTTCGACTTCCTTGAAGGCCAGTGGGAAAAGGAGCGTCCAATCGCTCCAACTCGCGAAGAAGCACTTGTCGAAATTTACAAGCGCGCTCGTCCGGGCGAACCACCAAACGTTGAAGCTGCACGCGCATACTTCGAAGGCGCATTCTTCGAGAACCGTCGTTACGACTTGTCACGCGTTGGTCGCTACAAGTTGAACCGTAAGTTGGGTGCAGAAATCGAAAAGATTGGCAAGTTGTTCGACATGAAGGTCGGCACCGAACTTGGCAAGCTTGACGTTCCAGTTGAAGGACAAGATGTCCTCAGCCGTTGCGAAGTTCTCGCAACCATTACGTACTTGTTGCACCTTGTGAAGCAAGAGCCTGGCTACCGCCTCGACGATCAGGACCACTTTGCAAACCGTCGTATTCGTTCAGTTGGTGAATTGATTCAGAACCAAGTTCGTATCGGTTTGTCACGTATGGAGCGTGTTGTTCGCGAGCGTATGACCACACAAGATGTGGAAGCAATCTCGCCACAAACACTCATCAACGTGCGTCCTGTTGTTGCTGCAATCAAGGAGTTCTTCGGAACTTCACAGTTGTCGCAGTTCATGGACCAAGTGAACCCATTGTCGGGTCTTACGCACCGTCGTCGTTTGTCGGCACTCGGACCTGGTGGTCTGAGCCGTGAGCGCGCAGGTTTCGAAGTTCGCGACGTTCACTTTTCGCACTATGGCCGTATGTGCCCAATTGAAACGCCAGAAGGACCAAACATTGGTCTGATCGGCGCGTTGTCAACGTATGCACGCGTGAACCCATTCGGATTCATTGAGAGCCCATACCGTCGCGTTCGCAATGGCAAGGTCACTGACGAAATCGTGTACATGCCAGCAGACGAAGAAGAGAACTACGTCGTTGCGCAGGCAAACACCGCGTTGAATCCAGATGGAACGTTTAAGGCAGAGCGCGTTCTCGTACGTCGTTCACCTCAGGCAGCCAGCTTGGATGACTTGAAGAAGATGCTCGAAGCAGAAAGCTTCTTCGGTTCAACCACCGATATCGGTTATGTGCCTGGAACCGAAGTGGACTTCATCGACGTTTCAGCCCGCCAAATCATTTCGGTAGCTACTGCGTTGATTCCGTTCTTGGAACACGACGACGCAAACCGCGCACTCATGGGTGCAAACATGCAACGTCAAGCTGTTCCATTGCTTCGCGCAGAAGCTCCATACATTGGAACCGGCATTGAAGCTCGTGCAGCACGCGACGGTGCAGACCTCATCTTGGCAAAAGATTCAGGAACTGTTACTTCAGTAACTGGCGACCAAATCACCATTGCCTATGACAACTTGAAGAAAGCCGACGGAGAACACAAGTTGTTCAAGTTCCGTCGCTCAAACCAAGACACCAGCATCAACCACATCATTCGTGTGAAGGAAGGTCAGAAAGTTGCTAAGGGCGACTTGATTGCCGATGGTCCTTCAACCGACATGGGTGAACTTGCACTTGGAAAGAACTTGCTCGTGGCATTTATGCCATGGGAGGGCTACAACTTCGAAGACGCCATCATCTTGAGCGAGCGTTTGGTGAAGGAAGACGTACTTACGTCAATCCACATCAAGGAATACGAAGTTGACGCTCGTGACACCAAGCTTGGACCAGAAGAAATCACACGTGACATTCCAAACTTGAGCGACGACATTCTCGCCGACCTCGATGATCGTGGAATTATTCGTGTTGGTGCCGAAGTTGGTCCTGGCGATGTTCTCGTTGGAAAAGTCACTCCAAAGGGTGAAACCGAACTCACTCCAGAAGAGCGCCTGTTGCGCGCAATCTTCGGTGAGAAGGCTCGTGAAGTTCGCGACACCAGCCTCAAGGTTCCACACGGTGAGAGCGGCAAAGTTATTGACGTGAAGGTGTTGTCACGCGAAGCGGGCGACCGCGAAGCCGGCGACGAATTGCCACCAGGTGTAAACCAGTTGGTCCGCATTTATGTTGCGCAGAAGCGCAAGATCAGCGTGGGCGACAAGTTGGCAGGACGTCACGGCAACAAGGGTGTTATCTCCAAGATCCTTCCAATCGAAGACATGCCATACATGGAAGACGGAACTCCTGTTGACATCATCTTGAACCCACTTGGTGTACCAAGCCGAATGAACATTGGTCAGGTGCTTGAAGCGCACCTTGGCTACTGCGCACGTTGGGGTTGGAGCGACGTAAAGAACAACAAGACTGTTGGCGACGCACCAATTCGTGGCACTGAAACCAAGACACGTATCAACACCAAGCCTTCAACATTTGTTGCAACGCCAGTGTTTGACGGTGCTCACTGGGATGAAGATGAAGCTGCGGGTCCACACCCAACGATTCAGTCGATCTTGAAGAACCTCAACCCAGAATCAGTTGATGGCAAGCGTTTGATTGGTGAAGACGGAAAGACCTTGCTTCGCAACGGTCGCACCGGCGAGTACTACGACAACCCAACCATGGTTGGCTACATGTACATCATCAAGTTGTCACACATGGTTGACGACAAGATTCACGCACGTTCAACTGGTCCATACAGCTTGATCACTCAGCAACCTTTGTGTGGTAAGGAACAGTTCGGTGGCCAGCGCTTCGGTGAAATGGAAGTGTGGGCGCTTGAGGCTTATGGTGCTGCGTACTGCTTGCAGGAATTGCTCACCATTAAGTCAGACGACGTACTCGGACGCGTTCGCGTGTACGAGGCAATCGTCAAGGGCGAGAACATTCCTGAGCCAGGCATTCCTGAGAGCTTCAAAGTGCTCATGAAGGAAATGCAGGCATTGTGCCTCGACGTAGAGGTCATCTCCAATGAAGGCAAGAACATTGAGCTTGCCGACATGGACGAAGACGTCTTCCGTGCAACACAGGAACTCGGAATCGACATTTCGCGTCCAGAGCGTGGCTCTGATGCAGATGACCGTGACCGTGAACGTCG
>JBEAOI010000036.1:0-4448 GCA_041165005.1 Actinomycetota bacterium | reverse complement strand
CACTGTTGGCTGGACACGATGTGATTTTTCTTGGTGAGCGTGGTCAAGCAAAGACGCGCATGATTCGTTCTCTCACCGGTTTGCTCGATGAGTGGATGCCAATCATTGAAGGCAGCGAAATTAATGACGATCCGTACAACCCGGTATCGCGTCACGCACGCGAGCTAGTTGAAAAAATGGGTGATAACGCACCAATTTCATGGGTGAATCGCGAAGATCGCTATGGCGAAAAACTTGCAACTCCAGACACGTCAATTGCCGACCTGATTGGCGAAGTTGACCCAATCAAGGTTGCCGAAGGTCGTTATCTCAGTGATGAACTCACCATTCATTACGGCCTTGTTCCACGCACGAACCGTGGCATTTTTGCAATTAACGAATTACCCGACTTGGCGGAGCGAATTCAGGTAGGTCTGTTAAATGTGCTTGAAGAACGTGATGTGCAAATTCGTGGATACAAAATTCGTTTGCCGCTTGATGTGATGTTGGTGGCATCTGCGAACCCCGAGGACTACACCAATCGTGGTCGCATGATTACGCCACTGAAAGACCGTTTCGGCAGTCAAATTCGCACGCACTATCCACTTGAAGTGGAAACCGAAATGAACATTGTTCGCCAAGAAGCTCGCACATCGAGCATCGGCAGTGTTGTGGTTACCTGGCCATCGTTCATGGAAGAAATCGTGACTACGGTTAGCCACATTGCTCGTGGGAGTAGCCACGTCAATCAGCGCAGCGGCGTCAGCGTTCGGCTATCGGTCAGCAACTATGAAACCCTTGCAGCAAACGCAGTTCGCCGCGCATTGCGCATGGGCGAAACACAAGTAGCACCGCGCGTTAGCGATCTTGCGTCACTTGCAGCATCTACTGCTGGCAAAGTTGAATTTGAAACCACTGAAGATGGTCGCGAATCTGCAATTTTGGAAAACATTGTGAAGACCGCAGTGCTTCAGGTTTTCAAGCAACGCGTAACAGGAGAAAAAATTCGCGAAGTTGTTGAAGCATTTGATGGTGGAGTGGTGTTGCACGCCGGCGAAGACGTTGAGTCTGTTGCGTATGGCGCAATGTTCACCGATATTCCAGCGTTGCGCGATTTAGTAACCCAAATTGTTGGTGCAGATGCAACACCATCTGTGGTTGCAAGTGCGGTTGAATTTGTCTTGGAAGGCCTGCACCTTTCGAAGCGCTTGAACAAGGAATCAACTGGTTCTCGCGCCACGTACCGCTCGCGCGGCTAAGCGTCAATTAGCCAACAAAAGGGGAGCGATTCCACACTTCGTTGATGTCGGAACGACTGTCAATAAGTGGTTCTCCACCAAGAACAGCAACCTCAATTGGCTGAGCAAAACCGGGCAGCACGACTGGCTCGTGAGGCACGGTGTACACGCCAACAGGTAGATCAATTGCTTGGTCAAGTGGAATGAGCGTTCCAACACCTGCGGCCGCGTCGCATAAGCGCGCTGCCATGTTTGGTGCTGAGCCGATGTAGTCCTGTCCTTCGAACAGCATGGTGTCGCCAGTGGCAATACCGATGCGCAATGACAACGGGGCACACGACACCGCTGCATTGCGTTGCAGCATCATGGCAAAAGTGATTCCGTCTTCGGCTTCTACGGCAACAGCCATAAGGCCGTCTCCCAAGTACTTGTCAATTCGCACGCCTTGGTGAGACCCAACCGCACGAGCCACCCCACGAAAGTTGGCGAGCAATTGCGCGGCAGCGCCATCACCGAAGTTTTCGGTGTAGTCCGTAAATCCAGAAAGGTCTACGAAGATGAACGTTCGTCTGAACCGCATATCTGACCTCAGCCTAGGGGTATGGTTCGCATATGGCATCCCGGTTTACCTATTCGCGATGGGACGGCACTCAGCGTGGGTTTGAGGTCGATGCAGACTCGCTGCTTGACGAACTCGCCGACGAATTGACCTATCACGGGGACATCAATACGGCAATGCGCAAATTGATGCAAAACGGGATGCGCGATGTGAATGGCAACCAGATGCCAGGTTTACGCGAATTGATGAAGCGCTTGCGCGAACAGCGTGAACAAATTCAAGAACGCGGCGACTTGGGTGGTGTGTATTCCGAAATCGCCGACGAATTGAACGAAATTGTTGATGAAGAGCGACAAGTTGCAGGAAACAACTTCACGCTCGACATGTTGCCCGATGATTTGGCAGGCAAGATTCGCGAATTGCAGCACTACGACTTTGAATCTGCCTCTGCGAAAGAGCGTTTTGATTCATTAATGGACAAGTTGCGAGAGCAGTTAATGCAGCAGCAATTGGACCAAATGTCGAGTGCGGTACAGAACATGTCGCCTGAACAAATGGCGCGCACTAAAGACATGATGGCTGCCTTAAACGAGATGTTGGAGCGTCGCAAGAACGGCGAAGACCCCCAATTTGAACAGTTCATGGAAAAGTTTGGTGATTTCTTTCCCGAGAACCCGAAAACACTTGACGAACTGCTTGAACACATGGCGCAACGCATGGCAATGGCACAGGCCATGTTGAACAGCATGACGCCAGAGCAGCGCGCGCAATTGCAGCAACTCTCTGAGCAGTTGCTTGAAGACATGGATTTGCGTTGGCAAATGGATCAGTTGTCGCAAAATTTGCAGGGCATGTTTCCGCAAGCTGGATGGAACCAGCGGTACGACTTCTCTGGACAAGAGCAAATGGGATTCCAACAGGCCATGCAATCCATGCAGGATTTATCCGACCTAAACCAACTCGAAAACCTCATGAAAAACGCCAGTAATCCGGCTTCTCTGGCCGAGGCGGACATGGACAGAGTGCGGGACCTCCTGGGCGACGATGCAGCCAAATCGCTTGACCAGCTGTCGAAATTGTCAAAGATGATGCAGGATGCCGGGCTGATTGATCAGCGCGAAGGGCGTATGCAGCTCACGCCGAGGGCAATTCGCAAACTTGGTGCGAACGCATTACGTGAACTGTTTGGGAAGTTGCGCAAGGACATGGTTGGGCAACACAAAATTGATGCAACGGGAATTGGCCACGAGCGTGCCAACGATACGAAGCCGTACGAATTTGGAGATCCGTTTCGTCTTGACCTGCATGGAACCCTGCGCAACGCGTTGCGACGAAATGGATCTGGTCTTCCGATCGGTTTATCGCCAGAAGATTTTGAAATTGAACGCACTGAGCATTCCACTCGTTCATCAACAGTGTTGTTGTTAGACCTGTCGCTCAGCATGCCAATGCGCGACAATTTCTTGCCTGCCAAGAAGGTGGCGATGGCGCTCCACCACCTCATTTCGTCCCAATTTCCAAGGGATTATTTGGGTGTTGTTGGGTTCGGTGAAATTGCTCGCGAATTGCAACCAGAGAGCATTCCTGAAGTGTCCTGGGACTTCGCATACGGCACCAACATGCATCACGCGTTCACGCTTGCTCGAAAAATGTTGTCGAGGCAAACAGGTACGAAACAAATCATCATGATTACCGATGGGGAGCCAACCGCTCACATCATGCCGAGCGGCGAAATCTTCTTCAATTACCCTCCTGTTCACGAAACTGTGGAGGCAACTCTTCGCGAAGTAATGCGCTGTACGAAAGAACAAATACGCATCAATACCTTCATGCTCGATGCAGATAATGGGCTTCGCAGGTTTGTTGAACAGCTCACAAAGATCAATAAAGGCAAGGCTTTTTTCACTACGCCAGACAATTTGGGTGACTATGTGCTTGTCGATTTTTTGGATCACAAACGAACCATGGCTGGTCGTCGCTAGGGAGTCCACCCTCGCGAAACCGTGTGTATTTGCATTTTCCCCATATCTTTGCCACAATGACACCGTTGTAATTACCTCGGTGTAGGCGCGTCATCGCGACTGTTCGAGGAACTAGGGAGGAAAAATTCGTGGAAGAAGATCACATCATTTTGAGCGCAGACCGTGCGTGGCAAGACCAAGCAAACTGCCTCGGTGTAGATCCAGACCTTTTCTTCCCAGAGCGTGGTGCTTCCACTCGTGAAGCAAAAGAAGTGTGCCGCGGTTGTGTAGTGCGTGGCGAATGCCTCGAATACGCATTGGCCAATGGCGAAAAGTTTGGTATCTGGGGTGGATTGTCCGAGCGTGAACGTCGCCGTTTGCGCCGCCAGCGCGCACAAGCAACGCGCAACACTGCAACTGCATAGTTTTTCGCGCTAGTTCGTTTTAACCCTGCAACGCTCTGTTGCGTTGTGCAAGTTTCCACTCAATCGTTTTCTCATTCGATAAGTCAAGTTCTGCCCATCGAGCACGTGGAATTTCTGCAAGTACTCGTGCGGGAACTAAGCCAACTAGCTCTGCGCGATCAACTGGCGCAAGTGCAGCAACAGCGTCATAAACAGCCATTGGACCAGTGATTTCAGGGGCAATCAGGTTCATGCTCACCTGTGCACTTGGACCAACTTGTAATCCAAGTGTGCGCACCGAATCGCT
>JBEAOI010000035.1:0-2540 GCA_041165005.1 Actinomycetota bacterium | reverse complement strand
GCGTTTCAAGCTGCAATTGATAATGCCGATGCAGATGCAGCAGCACGTGCTGCATTAGAACTTGATGACGCTATTGCTGGTTGGTCGGTTGACACGCTGCAGAGTTCAGACGCCGATTATGCGCGCAGTGTGCTGCGCAGCATGGTGACGCGCCTTGCAGGTGCGGCCACAGGTGGTTTGCGTGATCCGCGTGAAGTGGTCGGGCCATTCGTGCAGATCTTGCTGGACCTACGCGCACAGGTGCGTGCTGATAAGCGATTTGATCTGTCCGACATGATTCGTGACCGTTTCGCTGAAATCAATGTTGAAGTACGAGACACCCCACAGGGCGTTGAATGGGGCTTCCGCCAAGAGGGTTAGGCCCACACATAACTGCACCCATGTGGGTGTAGGAAAATTGTGGTCATTATCAAAGATAGATATGACTACAATTGAAGAATGAAGAAAATCGCTCAGACCCGTCAGGTTGAAGTCGGAATTCGTGACTTGAAGAGCCAATTAAGCAAGTACATCGATCGTGTCCAAAAGGGAGACGAAATCATCGTGACAGAACACGGGAAACCGGTTGCGCGCATTAGCCCAGTCAGTGAATCAAAACTCATACTCGAACGATTAATTGCCGAAGGTAAGGCGCGACCAGCTCTTACGAGACGCACGGTACTGCCTCCACTCATTGATCTTGGCTTCAGTCTCTCTGAAGCAGTTATTGAAGATCGTGGATAATGATCACCTATTTTGATTCTTCATCTCTCCTCAAATTCATTATTAGAGAAATCGGATCAGAAGAAACCAGGAACATCTGGAGACTCAGTAATGAAAAGGTGTGTTCTCAACTGACACGTACTGAAATGCATTCTGCTCTAATGAGAAAGGTGCGCGAAGGAAATGTGCCGGCAAGTGCAGTACCGGCACACCTGGGTGCACTGGACAAGTTATTTGCCGATGTGATTCTCGTTGACATCACTTCTGACGTGATTGACGCATCGTGTGAGTTGGTGAAGGAATTTCCATTGAAGAGCGCGGATGCAATTCATTTAGCAACCGCACTCATGGTGCGCGCGGATCTCTTCTCTAGTTCGGACAAAAAACTGTGTGCCGCAGCGTCTGAAAGTGGAATTGCAGTTACAGACCCAACCGAGGGCTAGATGGTGGTGGTGGTGAGGTCGTCACCCAGCACGATTTCACCTTTGAAATATTTTGCAGCGAATGCGCGCCATTCATCTTCTTGGCCTGGCTGCATTGACGGAACGTAGTGCGTAAGGATCAGTTTCTTGATGCCGGCCTTGGTTGCTGTTTGTGCAGCCTGTTCCACTGTTGAGTGGTAGTCCAAAATGTCGAGGAAACGCTTGTTCGGAACGAGTTTCACTAAGTCTTCGCGGATGACGGTCTGCACATAGGCATCAGCACCTGCGCAGATTTCATCCAGTGTTTCGCAAGGAATGCCATCGCCACCGAGCACCACTGATTTGCCATCATGTTCTAAGCGGAATGCAACCGTTGGCTCAACTGGTTGGTGGTGGGTGCGTGCAACTTTTACTTGCACATCGCCAATTGCAAACGTTGCACCTGGTTGTACTTCGGTAACCACAACTTTTGGCTTATAGCTAAGCGTGTCGGTGTGATGCGCAAGGCGATATGAAATGTCTGGTGCAAGCATCATCAAAATTCCATCGACGACGGTTTGCGTACCCGGAGGGCCGTACACCACAAGCGGAGTTTCTTGACCCGTCATTACCCAGTGCGAAGTGATGACGTCATTCAAATCGGTGATGTGATCGCTGTGTAGATGGGTGATGAGTACCGCGTTCAACAGCACGGGCAATGTTCCCGCTCCAGCAAGTCGCATGACCACCGCACGTCCAGCGTCAACCAAGATGGTTTGTCCACCTGCTCGAACCAATGTTGCTGGCCCGCCTCGACGTGGGTCGGGTAGCGGACTTCCAGTACCGAGCAGAGTGATTTCCATTTTTGTTTCCTTTACAGCGGCGTTGATGCGATGAATGAATTGATCAATGCGGCGAGTTCTTCGCCTTTGTCTTCTTGAACGAAATGTCCACCGCCTTCGATTGTGACGTGCGGTTGACCTTGTGCTCCAGGGATCAACGTCATAAATGGTTTTGCTCCACCTTTGGTGACTGGGTCTTTGTCGCCAAAGCAGCACAACACCGGACGCTCAAACTTCTTCAGTATCTCCCATGCAGCAACATTGTCGTTGTAAGCAGGGTCGGTAACCGAAGTTGGAACGAACGAAGGGAATATTCGCGCGCCGGCCTTGTACGTGTCGTCGGGGAATGGCGCATCATACGCAGCGATAGTTGCTTCGCTTAAGTCCGTTGCACTTCCACCATTGACGATCATGCCGATTGGAAACACTTTTGAATTCTGCGAGAAGTCGCGCCATGCGATGAACGCGTCGGTTGGTGGTTGCTCTCCAGTTGGAAGACCCGTGTTGCTCACCACAATGCGCGAGAAACGCTCAGGCTCTGCTGCAACGAGGCGCAGGCCAACAAGCCCACCCCAGTCTTGACCGAAGAATGTGA
>JBEAOI010000034.1:0-2850 GCA_041165005.1 Actinomycetota bacterium | reverse complement strand
CGTGTGGTGAGCAAGAAGTGTGGTGCAAGTAGTTCGAGATCGTCTTTGCTTAAACCAGCGCGATACAGCGGGCGACCTTCTGCAAGGTGAGCCTGTGCGCGTTCAAGTGCACCCATCTCGTCGCCTAGTGACTTGTCCATGCGCGCCGCTTTTTGTGCGCGGTTAATTCGTGTCTCGACGGTTTCTAAGTCGGCGAGTGCGAGTTCAATTTCGACAACGCGTAAGTGTTCAAGTGGGTCGGACGGACCAGGGATGTCGTCGTCAACAAACGCACGAAGCACAAACACAATTGCATCAACTTCACGAATGTTGGCAAGAAACTTGTTGCCAAGTCCTTCACCTTTACTTGCGCCTTCAACGAGTCCGCCAATGTCAACCACTTCAACAGTTGCGTACACGGTGCGCTGAGTCTTCGACATTTCTGCAAGTGCTTCAAGACGTGGGTCGAGCACTTTGGCCACACCGATGTTTGGATCCTTCGTGGCAAATGGGTACGGGGCTGCCAAGGCGGCACCGTTCGTGAGTGCGTTATATAAAGATGACTTGCCGGCATTAGGCAAGCCGACGAGGCCAAAGCGTTCCATAAGAGATAGTCACGCTATCTGTGAGCCCGATGTGGCATGGGGTTTAGTAATTGTTACTATGGCGGTAGTAGTAATTCCCCAACCGCTCAGGGAGCCCATTGTGACTGCATTTGACCTCGATCTCAGCAAGTACTCCCTTGGCTGGAGCGACGAAGCCGAGTATGCCTTCAAGCCTGAAAAGGGTTTGAACAAGCAAGTGATCGAACAGATCTCGTGGTGGAAGGGCGAACCGAAGTGGATGCGCGACTTGCGTTTGCGCTCGCTGCAAACTTTTGAACGCAAGCCAATGGCGCCGTGGTTCGACGTGAACATGCCAGACCTCGACTTCCAGGACATCTTTTATTACTTGAAGCCAGCAACTGCTCAAACCGATGAGTGGGAAGACTTGCCAGAGCAAATGAAGAAGACGTACGAAAAGCTGGGCATTCCAGAAGCCGAGCGTAAGTACCTAGCTGGTGTTACATCGCAGTACGACTCGGAAGTGGTGTATCACCGCAACCGTATTGAGTTGGAAGAGCAAGGCATCTTGTTCTGCGACATGGACACTGCACTTCGCGAATACCCAGACTTGGTGAAGCAATACTTCGGATCAGTTATTCCAATGGGCGACAACAAGTTCAGCGCGCTTAACACTTCGGTGTGGTCGGGCGGCTCGTTTATTTATGTTCCGCCAGGAGTGGAATGCGAAATGCCACTGCAGGCGTACTTCCGCATTAACAGTGAAAACGCTGGTCAGTTTGAGCGCACGCTCATCATTGCTGACGAAGGCTCAAAGGTTCACTACATCGAAGGTTGCTCTGCACCGGTGTACACCAATGACTCGCTGCATTCTGCTGTTGTAGAAATTGTGGTGAAGCCAAGTGCACACGTTACGTACACCACCATTCAGAACTGGTCGCCAAACGTGTACAACTTGGTAACCAAGCGTGCACGTGTTGAAGCAGAAGGTCACATGGAATGGATCGACGGAAACATCGGTTCGAAGCTGACCATGAAATACCCAAGTGTGTATCTCATGGGACCAAAGGCAACAGGAGAAGTGTTGTCGGTTGCTTATGCAGGTGCTGGCCAGCATCAAGATGCCGGAGCGAAAATGGTGCACGCTGCACCAGAGACATCGTCGAAGATTGTGTCGAAGTCCATTTCAAAAGATGCTGGTATCACCACCTATCGCGGACTCGTGCGCATTGAAGAAGGCGCAACCAATTGCAAGAGCCACGTACAGTGCGACGCCTTGATCTTGGACGATCAATCTGAAAGCCGCACCTTTCCGTACATGGAAGTGGGCGAGCGCGATGCACAAATTGGTCACGAAGCAACCGTGTCCAAAATTGCAGATGAGCAGTTGTTCTATTTGATGAGCCGTGGTCTTACTCAGGAACAGGCAATGGGCATGGTGGTGAACGGCTTTATTGAACCTGTAACCCGTACTTTGCCAATGGAATATGCCGTTGAGTGGAGCCGCCTCATCGAACTGCAAATGGAAGGCTCGGTTGGCTGAGTAACACCAGCTTTTCACCGAGATACTGAAGTTATGTCCATGAGGTCGGAGTGCAAGAACTTTGAGAGCCGCACCTATGCAAGCGGTGACACTGTTCGAAAATGCAATCTTGACTTAGCACCGGATGCACCATGGCGTTGCCCAGAGAATTGTGAAAAGTATGAGCCACGCATGGCAGATGTTGCTTGGGCTCACGGATCACTTGTTCCGCCAGCAACTCCTGTAGCACCAGCAAGTTTGGATGACGGAACTGCAGCGGCCGTGTTGGACGAAGCCGAAGCAATCATTAACGCTGTGTTTAGCGATGTTGTTGCCGACATGAACGACAAGCGCAAAAACAAGAAGAAACTTCGCGATAAGAAAAAGAAGAAAGATAAATGACCACCGCACTCGCACTCCCCAGCACAGAAGAAGAGATTTGGCGCTACAGCCGCATTAACGAACTCGACATGTCGAAGTTTGCTAACGGCAAGCTGACGACAACCGTTGAAGGTGGCGAAGGTGTGCAACTTGTAGGTGCGGCTGCAACCGCACTTGTTGGCGCCGGCATGCATGTGCAGCCCGATGTGTTTGCGCAGTTAAACACCGACACCCCAGATGTCATTGCATTGCAAATTGGCAAGAACAAGGTGCACACGCAGACCGTGGTCATCACACATTCAATAGACAAGTCTGACGTAGTTGCGTACCCACGTTTAGTAATTGATGCGGCAGAGAACAGCGAAATTGTTGTGGTCGAGCGATTCACGTCAGCTGACAATGTGC
>JBEAOI010000033.1:0-3991 GCA_041165005.1 Actinomycetota bacterium | reverse complement strand
CAACTGGACGGCGACTACTTGGGCGACACCACGTCGATTGACATTAAGCATTGCCCTGAGGCACTTCGCTTAGTGCGACCAACAATCGAGTTCTAAAACTTAATTCGCGTTAGCAATAACGACGAGTGCAACATCGGGCACGTTCGTGCAGATGCCGTCAATTCCCCACGACACCAATTCAGCCATTCGTGTCGGGTCGTCACATGTCCACGTGTTCACCGCAACTCCATTGCGATGCATGGTGTCCACAACAGAGCGCGTCAATGTTTTAACGTACGGGTGATAAGCCTGATGTCCAGAGTTCAATAAATCTTTCGCCAAAGCGTCTGCATCGCTATCTGCAACGCCCATATCTAGCCATGCCGTTGGCAATTCGGGCCACAAACGATGCACGGCATCAACGGTTTCGCGCCTAAACGATGAGATCAACCATTGATCGGGGGCGCCGCGAGTGCGCAGGTAATCAACAACAAGCGTTGCCAACTTGTCATGTGGGTCGAAGTCGGGTTCCGACGGATCATTTTTGATTTCAATATTCACCCACATACCTGCACATGCATCTAGCGCATCCGCAAGAGTTGGAACGTGATCCGGGATGTCGGAAATACTTAGTGTTGCAAGCACTCGTCCATCGGACAATGTTGGGTTGTGATGAACAATCATTTCGCCCGAAGCACACAAGCGAACATCAAGTTCAACTGCGTCGCTGTGTAACTCACGGGCACGCGTAAATGCCACTGTTGTGTTTTCGCGTTCGGCCGCAGAAGCTCCGCGATGGGCCATCACTTGCGCCCGAACTGGAGTGCTATTGCGATTATGTGGCATCCAACGAGCAATGGTCACAGGCGAAGGGTACCGCCAAAATTGTCACAATAAAAAAATAAAAATATTTTCTTGATCTACTTGAAAGTGCCCCAAGTGGTGTCTATCGTGACACCGTCCTACTGGCTCTAGAAGAACTTCAAAGGTGACTACCGTGTCAATTCTCGCAACAAGCCTTGCCCTCGGATCCGCTGATTACTCGTGGCGCAAAGCAGCACTGTGCAAAGACACCGACCCAGAATTGTTTTTTCCCGTAGGAAGCACCGGACAGGCGCTCCAACAAATCACCGCTGCAAAGTCAGTGTGTGGAGAATGCACCGTGAAAACCGAGTGCCTCGAATTCGCTATCGAAACCAACCAGGACTGTGGCATCTGGGGTGGAACGTCTGAAGAAGAGCGCCGCGACATTCGCCGCAAGATGGCCGCTGCACGACGCGCTGCACGCGCAACTGCATAACTAGTTCGTAATCGGAACTCGTAAGTCGACCACGGTCCCCTGACCGTCTGTCATTCCCGCAATACCCGTTGCATCGCCATCACTCTTGGTTCCAGCGCGCATTGAAATAGTTCCCGCAAGCTCTGTGGTTACCAGTGTGCGCACGATGGAAAGTCCGAGGCCCGTTGCACTCGAGAAATCAAAGTCTGCGTTAAGACCAATGCCATTGTTGAATACGCGCACATTCAACGCATCGTCATCGTGACTCAACGTGACAAGCACGGAACCGCCAGCGCTTCCCTCTGGGAATCCGTGATCAACCGCGTTCTGCAGCAATTCGAGAATCACTACTGATAGCGGAGTTGCAACCGTCGCTGGCAGACGACCGCCGTCGCCTTTCACTGCAAACTGCACTGGTCGGTCTGCAGATTGCAAACCTTCCTCAACAAGCCGCAGCAATGGCCGAACGATCTCGATGAATGCAATGTCTTCTCCGGGTTCACGTGACAATGTTTCGTGAACCAATGCAATAGTGCGAATACGGCGAACTGATTCGGCAACTGCTTCTTTTGCTTCGACAGATTCAAGACGCCGCGCTTGCAGGCGCAGCAGTGACGAAATGGTCTGCAGGTTGTTCTTCACGCGGTGGTGGATTTCGCGAATGGTTGCGTCCTTGGTGAGGAGCAAACGATCTCGGCGACGAAGCTCTGAAACGTCACGCAGAAGCAACACTCCACCAATCACCTCTGTGCCACCAGAACGTGCAACAAGCAAAGGGATGCTTCGTGTTAGCAATGTGACTTCTGCAGTTTGTTCAATTTCTTCAATGACAGGCTCTTTGCGCTCATATGCATTTCGTGCTGCACTTTCAGCAACACCCAGTTCGGCGAGAGTTTGACCAATTGCATTGGTGCTCACACCAACCCTGTGTAGTGCCGACACTGCGTTTGGCGATGCGTAGCGAACACGGGTCTGTGCATCAAGAACAATTGCGCCGTCACCTACTCGCGGAGCAACGCTTGCATCAGCAATGCGGCCTTCAAATGGAAACAAACCTTGCGCAACCATTTCGGCAAGCTTCCCGAAAATTTCTGCGTATGTAGATTCAAGTTGTCCAGCACGTCGAGCATTGTCTGTTACCCATTCGCGCGACAGCACAGCAATGATCTTCCCGTTATAACGCACAGGAATGGTGAGCATGTTTGCTGGACCACCAATTGCTTGCACAAATATTTCACCTTGAGAAATCTCGCCACTTGAAAAACAGCGAGCGAGCAAAACCTTCTCAGAATCGCTGGCCCATGTATTCACATAGTCCTGGTGATACAACGTTTGCCCAGTTGCAGCACGCACTTGAGCGGCAATCAACCACGAGTCGTTACCAATTGGCAGATACAACAACATGTCTGCGAAACAGAAGTCTGCGAGCATTCCCCACTCAGAGACCAACGCGCCTAAATGGCTCACCGCATCGGTGTCGAGATCGGTATGTTCGTAAGCGAGTTCTGCAAGCGTTGGCATAGCGTGCAACTAGTCTGCCCTACGCAGGGTGTACGGATTCACCCAGAGCAACGAGTGCTGAAGCGCGAGCAATTTCGGCACCATTAATTGCGCACATGCACAGCTCGGCCTGCGATTCTGCACACTGCTTGCGCAATGCATCAAGCGTGGCTAGTTCTGCCCCGCCCTTACGCACTGCATCAGCCGACTTGCGGGCAATAGTGCTTACCACCCGTGAAATCTGCTCTGCCGAAGGCTCAACGCCCTCGGTGGCCTTCACCACTGTCTGCACGAACGAAGGGTCCTGAATGGACTTCTCCAGCTTGCTTAGGGCGGCCTCAGCCTGCGAAACGAGCGCTTGTGGCGTCACACGATTGGCAATCACGGTGTTCAGTGAATATCCACGCTCCCGCAAAGCGTCGATCAAAAACTCCGCCTCATGCAATGGCGCAGACTCCAGTGTGGTGACCACCATAAACGAGGTGTCGTGTTGCTTCAACACAGCCTCCACCTCGTTGGCGCGTTTCACAAACCCGTCTTCCATTGTGCGGAACAACGTGAAAAATTCGGTGATGTCGGTAAGAAAGCGCGCCCCGAGAATGCGATCCGCGACCAGAAAAAATGGTTTTGCGGCAAGCGAGAACAACCGCGATTGTGCCTGTGTCGTCAGCAACTTCAATAAACGCGAAGCAAAGAACTCTTTCATGCGTCGTGGTGCATCCAATACATCAAGCGCATTTCGCGATGGTGGTGTATCCACAATCACCAAGTCGTAGTCCGGCGACTGTTGTGCCTCGAACAATCGCTCCATGGCGATGTAGTCGTGGCTGTGCACAAACCGTTCGGTTAGGTTGCGATACAACTTGTTCGACAACACCTTGTCGCGCACATCGGCATTCGGTGCACAGCGTTCAATCAATTCATCCCAGCTTGCTTTCGTGTCGATCATGGCGGCAAACATGCGACCAGCAGGTGGCACTCCGTCTCGAGTGAGAGCCGAGTTTTCAATTTCCACCACTGCATTACCAAACGATTCAAGACCCAGTGCATCTGCAAGCCTGCGTGCTGGGTCCACGGTGAGCACAAGTACACGTCGGTTGTATTGCGAGGCTGCAAATGCTCCAAGTGCTGCGGACATGGTTGTTTTTCCAACACCACCACTCCCGGTCACCACTACAAGACGGCCGTTTTCCAATACGTTGCGCAGCGAACTCATTGCAGTTCGTCCTTCAG